>JAAOIL010000092.1 GCA_015163825.1 Alphaproteobacteria bacterium
AACAAATGGCGCGAGGCACAGACGGCACAAGTTCCCGAAACACCAAAATGATAAATAAAACGATTGGCATTGTTGGTGGGGGGCAGTTAGCCCGTATGCTAGCACTGGCGGCAAAAAAATTGCCAGACTTGGAAGAGGTGAAATGCCACACTCATATTTTTTGCCCCGAACAAAAATCCCCTGCCACCCTTATTGCTGACGGGCGCACTTGCGCCGCCTATGAAGATATTCCTGCCCTCATTGAATTCGCTAAAAAAGTTGATGTCATCACTTATGAGTTTGAGAATATCCCCGCCGCCAGTATGGCTGCCCTTAACGAGCACGGCTTTATCGCCCCGCCTGTCAAAGCCCTAGAAATCTCGCAAGACCGCTTACACGAAAAGAAGTTTATAAAAGCACAAGGCATTGATACGACAGAATTTTATGACATTAAAGCCCCCGATGATATTACGCCAGCATTGGCGGCATTATCGGGGCAAGGCATATTAAAAACCCGCCGCTTTGGCTATGATGGCAAAGGGCAATGGCGGCTAACCCAAAAAGATTTAGCACCCCCGATAGACCGCCCTTGCATATTAGAGGCGGTGATTGATTTTGATAAAGAAATATCTGTTATTATCGCCCGCAACACAAAAGGGGAGACAGCCGTTTATGACCCGATAGAGAATGTCCATCGAAATCATATCTTACATACCTCAACCGCCCCCGCCACTTTGCCCGACACATTAACGCAAACCGCCCAGCGCATAGCGACAACATTGGCAGACGCCTTAGATTATGTCGGGGTGTTAGCGGTAGAATTTTTTGTCGTGGGCGATAATCTGCTGGTTAATGAGATTGCGCCGCGTGTACATAATTCAGGGCATCTAACCCAAGATGCCTGTGCGTGTGGGCAGTTTGAACAACATATTCGCGCCATTTTAGGTTTGCCGCTTGGCGACCCCAAACTGCATAGCCGCGCCATAATGACAAACTTAATTGGCGATGATATTTTAGATGCGCAAACACTCACACCAGAAAAAAACACCTATCTACATGATTATAAAAAAGATGACATACGCGCAGGGCGTAAAATGGGGCATATTACGCGGCTGTTTCCGTTGGCTTAAATTTAGACTTTACAGACGCTTTTAGTTTTTCAAACGCCATAACATTATTGATACGCCGCCTTAAAAATTCATCTGTGTCGGTATAATCTTCGCTATCGTCGCGTAACCAATAAGTCGTGGTGGCAGCCAGCACCCCACTTAAAATAAGCCGTTTGGAATAATAATTATAATCCGTTGCGGTATCCCCCGCCCAACGCCAGATAATATGTGCCGTCTTAAATAATAGCCGACTTGCCAAAATATGATGTTGCGGCTGTACCAGCCAGCCCAAAGCTGCCGATAAAGCTGCCCGATAGGGGCTATCCACCTGCAAGCGCATTTTGACCCCATGCATTATACGCTCGCGGATTTTGGGAGGGGTATCTCCCGCCCCCAATGCCGCTAATAAGGCTGTATCCTGTGCCTCAAAAAAAGCAATAATCAGGCTCTCAACCCCATGCGGAAAAGCAAGAATGCGGATATTATCATCAATCTCTGCCGCCGCACACGCCGCCTCTAATGTGGCATTTTGCCAGCCATTTTCGGCTATCATTGGCAGTGCTGCCGCCAGAACCGCTTCATAAACGGCAGAATATGGGCTTTTTTCACTCATATCGCTATTATGCCGCCCCCGCCCATAAAATACAAGAGATATAGAAGAGGGCTTGCCAAACCCCGCTTGTTTTGCTAGTTTCCCCACTCAACAAAATCAGAAAAGGGAGTGAAATCGTGCAGGTTTCCGTTCGTGATAATAATGTAGATCAAGCCTATCGGGTACTGAAGAAAAAACTTCAGCGCGAAGGTGTGTTCCGTGAAATGAAAATACGTAATCATTATGAAAAGCCATGCGAAAGACGCGCGCGTGAAAAAGCTGAATCTATTCGCCGTGTGCGCAAACTAGCGCGCAAGACGGCACAGCGTGATGGCATGTATACTTATACACGCAAATATTAAAACGCTTTAACGATACTCTCTACCATTTTCTTAGCATCAGAAAATAGCATCATCGTGTTATCACGGAAAAAGAGTTCGTTCTCTACCCCCGCATAGCCCGACCCCATACCTCGTTTGATAAATAAAACGGTGTTGGCGCGTTCCACATCTAGAATCGGCATACCATATATCGGGCTTGCCGTATCGGTTTTCGCCGAAGGATTAGTGACATCATTCGCCCCAATAACAAACGCCACATCAGCAGTCGCAAATTCATTATTGATATCTTCTAGTTCAAAGACTTCATCATAAGGCACATTTGCTTCTGCCAGTAGCACATTCATATGCCCCGGCATACGACCAGCCACAGGGTGAATAGCATAGGATACTTTGACACCCATTTTTTTCAGCTCGTCTGTCATTTCGCGCAACGCGTGTTGGGCTTGCGCCACTGCCATACCATAGCCCGGCACGATAATCACGGAGGAGGCGTTTTTCATAATGAACGCGGCATCATCGGCACTGCCTTGTTTGACGGGTCTGGTCTCCACAGCCGCGCTTGTTGTGCCGCCATCGCTACCAAAGCCGCCCAGAATAACCGAGAAGAAGGAGCGGTTCATCGCCCGACACATAATGTAGGATAATATCGCCCCTGACGACCCGACCAGCGACCCTGTAATGATGAGGGCAAGATTGCTGAGTGTGAAGCCAATACCAGCCGCCGCCCACCCCGAATAGGAGTTAAGCATAGACACCACGACAGGCATATCAGCACCACCAATCGGAATAATGATTAAAAAACCGATGAGGAAAGACAAGGCGGTAACCACCAAGAACACTTCCCATGATTGATGTGAGGGATCAAGGCACAAATAAATAATGCCACCAACAATCGCCACCACCATTAAAAGATTGATGAGGTGTCGTTGTGGTAAGATGATAGGAGCGCCAGACATTGTGCCTTGTAGTTTAGCAAAAGCGATAAGCGAGCCAGAGAATGTGATAGCCCCGATTGCCACCCCGATAGACATTTCCACAAGGCTCGTGGTTTGGATGGCACTGCCCGCCATAATATCAAAGGCGGCGGGGGCGAGGAAGGCTGCCCATGCGACCAGCACTGCCGCCATACCGACCAGCGAATGGAAAGCCGCTATGAGTTGTGGCATTTGCGTCATTGATATTTGTCGGGCAATCACCGCCCCAATGGCACCGCCAATAGCGATACCGACAATGATGAGCACCCATGCATCTGTGCTTTGCTCCATCACGGCGAGGGTCGTTGCCACTGCCACCGCCATGCCGAGCATACCGAGATAATTGCCTTGCCTTGCACTTGTTGGCGAGCTCAAGCCACGCAAGGCGATGATAAACAGAACACCCGCAAGCAAATAAAGCAATGTAGAGAGATTGGCATTCATAAATGTGGCTCCTTAATTTTTCTTGCGATACATGGCGAGCATTCTTTGCGTCACCAAGAAACCGCCAAATATATTGATAGACGCTAGAATGACGGCAGCAAAGCCTAGCCATTTTGCGACATTACCACTAACGCTACCATCATTACCGCCTGTGCCAATTGCGAGGATAGCCCCCACAATAATGACGGAAGAGATAGCATTGGTCACCGACATCAAAGGCGTATGCAAAGCGGCGGTTACCGACCACACCACATAATAGCCAACAAATACGGCAAGCACGAATATGCTTAAAAGATAGATGATTGTGCTGGTGTCCATAATGCCTCCTATTTAATCTTGTTTCAATAATGTGGTATGCACCACTTGCCCATCGCGCGTAAGCCCGATGCCTTGTAGAATTTCATCGTCCCAATCTGGTGTGAAAGCGGCACTCTCTTCGTTCCAAAAAGCCGCAATGAAATTGTATAAATTACGCGCATATAAGGCACTAGCATTACCCGCCAAACGACCCGCCGTATTACTATGGGCGATAATCCTCACGCCATTATGGACAACAATCTCATTGGCTTTTGCTAACTCACAATTGCCACCCTGCTCTGCCGCAAGATCTACAATCACAGAACCCGCCTTCATCGATTCAACCATCGCCGTATTCACCAAGCGCGGCGCAGGGCGACCCGGAATCAAAGCCGTGCAAATAACAATATCTTGTTTGGCAATATGCTCTGCCACCAAAGCCGCTTGGCGTTTTTTATAATCTTCGCTCATCTCTTTCGCATAACCACCTTCGGTCTCGCCACTATCATCTTCGTCTTGCGCCACCATTACAAATGTGCCGCCTAAACTCTCTACCTGCTCCGCCGCCGCACGGCGCACATCGGTGGCAGTAACAATAGCCCCCAAACGTTTCGCTGTCGCCACCGCTTGCAAACCCGCAACACCCGCCCCCATAACAAAAACACGCGCCGCAGGAATGGTGCCCGCCGCTGTCATCATCATCGGTAAGGCACGGCTATATTCACTGGTCGCATCAAGCACCGATTTATAACCCGCCAGATTAGATTGCGAAGATAGCACATCCATAGATTGTGCCCGTGTGATACGCGGCATCCATTCCATCGCTAAGGCTTGCACCCCAGAAGCCGCATAATCTTTTATCGCGCCATTTTGATAAGGTTCTAAAGTGGCAATCAATGCCGCGCCCTTTTTCATCTGCCCAACCAATGCCGCATCGGGGGGGCGCACACCAAGCACAATATCGGCACCCGACAAAGCCCCCGCTATATCTGCCACCACAGACGCACCCGCCGTTTCATAATCTGTATCAGAAAAATTAGAGTGCAATCCCGCACCCGCTTGCACGACCACGCTCAAACCCAAAGCAATGTATTTGCCACAAGCCTCAGGCGAAGCCGCAACGCGCGTCTCCTGCGCCGCTTCCTTCAAAACAACAAGTTGCGATGCCATCTCTATGCCTTACTGATAAACCACAACAAGCAAAAACAGCAAAATCGCCGCACACGCTATCGCCGCCCATTTTGTTAAACCCAAAAAAAGAGAATATGTGCTTTCGTGTTCGCCACGCGCCATAGTCTCCTGCCAAACTGTCTCTCTCCACTCGTTTTTTTTATCGTCCATTTTATGCTCCCGAATCTGGTTTAAGAGGCGACTATATCAAATAATTTCCGCTTTTCAATCAAAAACCGACCCATAATGACACACACTATAATCATCGCTATTGGGGAAATCCCGAACCGCCTGCGCCAAACGCTGCCCCCATAAAGATTGGGCTTGCGCCGTCGCCACCTCATCTTGGCGGAGTTCTATCAGGCTATGCGGCAGACCCCGCCTCGTGCCGTGCCGATACATACAATCCTCATATAACTGCCCCGTATAAGGCTGATTATTCCCGATACATAAATCATCACGATTGGGAATATGCGTCGCTATATGCTGCGCCACCCGCTCGTCCTTATCCCATAGCAAACCCATATCCCAAATGCGAGACTGCCCCCGCCAGTGCGGCGTGAAACTATGGATGGATAATAAAATAGGTATTTGCTCTGCCGCCAATGCTTCGTCAATGGCATCGGTGATGGCTTGGTGATAAGGCGTGTAATATGTTTGAATACGCAAGGCACGCGCCGCCCCATCTATTCTATGATTGCCGATAATATCTGTGCCGTCCGATGTTTCTGTGATTAAAGTCGGGTCGTCTAATCCACGATTGGGGTCTATCACGAGGCGTGAAAATTGCGCCATAAGGGAAGGACAATCTAACGCTTGCGCCAGAACTTGGGCGACACCCGCCGCCCCTAAATCATAAGCAATATGACGCTTGGCATCGGCATCGCTTATGCCTAGTTCTATTTCTGGAGGAATATGGTTGCTGGCATGGTCGCACAGCACGAGAAAGCGTTTATCACGACCACCTTGATACTGATAAGCCGCGTCTCTCACTAGCCTTGACGAGACTTAA
>JAAOIL010000093.1 GCA_015163825.1 Alphaproteobacteria bacterium
AACAGGGAGAACAGGGAGAACAGGGAGAACAGCACGAGCATATTTTATCTTTGATTGATGAAATGGCAGAGCAAGAGCAGAAACATTTAGACACATTTGACAAAATGATTATAGAGCAAGATGTGCGCCCAACCCTTTTATCACCGCTTTGGCATATAGCGGGTTTTACACTGGGTGCTGCCACGGCTCTTATGGGCGCGCGTGCTGCGATGGCTTGCACGGCTGCCGTTGAAGCAGAGATTGATGCGCATTACGCCACGCAAGAAAAAGAACTGACCCGCACTAAGGAAGCCCCAGATCTTGTCAAAACCATTACCGCTTTTCGGGCAGATGAAGCCGCCCACCGCCAAACCGCTTTAGACAATGGTGCCAGTAATGGTGCCAATAAAGAGGATACAGAAAATGCAGAGCAAGCCCTCGCCTTCCCTATTTTGGACAGGCTCATTCGCACGGGCTGTAAGGTCGCGATAAGGCTTTCAGAAAAAATATAATCTCACGGCTCTAACTCACTATCCCAATAGAGATAATCCACCCAGCTTTCATGGCAATGATTGGGGGGGAAGCGGCGCCCGTTTTCGTGCAAAGCATAAACACTGGGGCAGCGCGGGTGCAAACGCGGATGCATAGCGGCTTCGGCTGGTAAGCGTCCGCCTTTTTTAAGATTACAAGGCGAACAAGCCGCCACAACATTTTCCCATGTGGTGCGTCCACCGGCACGGCGGGGAATGACATGGTCAAATGTTAAATCACGATTCGCCCCGCAATATTGACACGCAAAGCCATCACGCAAAAACACATTAAATCTTGTGAAGGCGGGATAGCGTGGTGGTTTCACATAATTTTTTAACGCCACAACACTCGGCAGTGAAAAAGCACAAGAGGGCGAACGCACTTTTGTTTCATAATAAGAGAGTATATTCACCCGCTCTAGCACAACGGCTTTTATCGTTTCCTGCCACGACCACAGCGAGAGCGGATAATAACTAAGCGGTCTAAAATCTGCGTTCAAGACAAGGGTCGGACACGCTTCGGGTTTCCCTTTAGTAAATGGCACCATACCAAGAGACCCCATAGCGGGTTGAGCGTTTATCATTATATTCATGATTTCTTTTTACCTGATTCGGCTTGTTTATACCCATTATAAAATCGCCATAAGAGTCGTGCCGCCGCCCCCCTATAAGGTTTCCAATCTTCGGCATATTTGACAAGTTGCGCCTCATCGGGGCGCTGGCGCTTATTATAGAGTATTTTATAGCCCTCCTGCAAAGCTAGATCGCCAGCAGGAAAAATATCGGCGCGTTGCAAACAAAATAGCAAATAGCATTCTGCCGTCCATGCCCCAATCCCTAAAAGGGCGGTGAGTTCTGTTCTTATCTCATCATCACGGCGGCGGTGGAGGCGTTTGAAATCAAGCCCGCCTGTAAGGCACACTTGCGCTAACGCTTTTAGATAGCGCCGCTTGGGTCGTGACAAACCACACGCCGCCAGTGCTTCATCATCTAAGGATAGATAGGCGGCAGGGGTGACGTCCCCGATTAAATCGACAAAGCGACCTTGTATAGCGCGTGCCGCCGCCGTTGATACTTGTTGGCTAATGAACAAGCGCACCAGACCGGCAAAGCCGTGTCGCTGGCGACGCATAGCGGGCAACCCATAAGTCTTATACACTCGCCGCAAAACAGGGTCGCGCCGTGCTAAAATTTTTATCGCTTTTTCCAAATCCGCATTGGTTTTATATGCTACAATATCCATAATGGAAACGATGCCACAAATTTTACCTTATGCCAAATGAATCTATCATCACCCGCTTTGCCCCTAGCCCCACAGGGTGGCTACATTTAGGGCATGCCTATGCGGCTTTATGGGCGGCGAGGCTGGGCACGCAATTTCACCTACGCATAGAAGATATTGATAGCGGTCGCTGCCGTGAACATTTTACGCAAGGCATCTATCAAGACTTGGCATGGCTAAAATTAGAGTGGCGCCCATGTGTCTTGCACCAATCGACACGGCTTGAAATATATCAACAAGCACTGGCGGATTTACGCGCCCGCAATTTAATCTATCCGTGTTGGGCAACACGTAGCGACATCGCCGCCGCCATTTCCAGTAAAAAAAATGCCCCCTCAAAAAAGTGGCTGCACGACCCTGATGGTGCCCCTTTATATCCGCATATTTATCGTGATATAACGGCACAAAAGCGTGCTGATTTATTGGCGGCAGGCGGCGCTTATGCGTGGCGTTTAGATATGGAGGCGGCGCTAGCGACCTTAACCACCCCCCTCACCTATCAAAAATATGACCCCGAAACCAAGACTTGCACCCCGACATTATGCGACCCGCGCCTTTATGGGGATGTGATTATTGCGCGTAAAGAAATTCCCACCAGTTATCATTTAAGCGTTGTCATAGATGATGCGGCAACAGGCATCACCCACATCACACGCGGACAAGATTTAGAATCGGCAACATCCGTGCATCGTCTATTGCAAACGCTATTAGGTTTGCCAGCGCCGCTTTATTTCCACCACCCTCTTGTGCTTGATGGAGCGGGGCGCAAATTATCCAAACTAGTAGATGATGAGGGGTTTCGCCATTACCGCCAAGCGGGGTTATCGCTTGAGGCGGTGTTGGCAAAACTGCCGCCTCCTTTCGGCAAGGGGGCTTTCGGTGATGCTTGAGTTATGCTGAAAAATCGCTAGGTTCATGATATGTTAGAGACCTTAAAAGATATTACAGCGCCGTTGGCATTGTGTCGGGCTGCCTTATCGGCACCGCTTCGGGCGGATACGCAATTTGCCCGCCATAGCCGTGCGTGGGCGGCAACATATTGCGAGACACTGAGCCAATTGATTGGCTGGCACAAAACCTATACGGGCACAGACAAACCCCTGATAGACGAGTTGGTATTGGTGTTATGTGGGGAATATCTAAACCAGTTAGCAGGTGGCATCATTATGAGCCAGACCGAGATTGCCCGCCCTGCCGATATGTCATTTGCCGATGATAGTCTTTTTTATGAAGCCCTTGCCACCCCCGCTATCAAAACTTTGCGGCGTGAAGGCAACACCCCCACCCGCCGCCAGAAGATTGCGGCTTTATTAAAACCCCGCCCCCTTGCCGAAGCCGATTGTGGTCTAGATGAAACCCACACGCTTATTCGCGATCAGTTCCGCAAGTTTTCCCAAATGCGCATTGCCCCAAAGGCGCATCAATGGCATAGACGCGACCAACTCATTCCGCTTGCGATTATAGAAGAAATGGGGGCATTGGGTGTGTTTGGTCTCACCATGCCTGAAGCCTATGGTGGCACAGATTTAGGCAAACAGGCTATGTGTGTCGTGTCGGAGGAATTATCACGGGGCTATATCGGGGTTGGCTCACTTGGCACCCGCACCGACATCGCTGCTGAACTCATTTTACAAAACGGCACACAGGCACAAAAGCAAAATCTCTTGCCCGCTATTGCGCGTGGCACCCTTATCCCGACCGCTGTTTTCACCGAGCCTGATATTGGCTCCGACCTTGCCCACCTCACCACCCGTGCCGAGAAGGTGGCGGGGGGCTATCGTATTTATGGCGCGAAGACTTGGATAACCCATGCCAGTCGTGCCGATATTATGACTTTACTGGTGCGCACCGACCCCACACAAAGCGACCATAACGGTCTGTCTATGTTATTGGCAGAAAAACCTCGTGGCATAGAAGCCGACCCCTTCCCCGCCGAAGGTATGACAGGCAGTGAAATAGCGGTGTTGGGTTATCGGGGTATGCGTGAATATGCGCTCGCCTTTGACGGATTTTTTGTGCCGCAAACGGCTTTGCTTGGCGGCGTGGAGGGGCAAGGGTTTCGCCAACTTATGAAAACCTTTGAGAGTGCGCGTATCCAAACAGCCGCGCGTGCCATTGGTGTCGCGCAAGCGGCGTGTGATGCGGCCTTTACTTATGCAAAAGAGCGCCAGCAATTTGCGCAAGACATTTATGATTTTGATAGAGTCGGGGGAAAAATTGTTATGATGGTTGCAGAAATTCTCGGGCTTCGCAGGCTAACCTATCATGCGGCGCAGTTAAAAGAGAGCGGCACACGTTGTGATTTACAGGCGGGCATGGCAAAACTTCTGGCGGCGCGGGTGGCGTGGGCAACAGCCGATAATGCCGTGCAGATTCATGGGGGCAATGGCTTTGCCCTAGATTACCCTATCAGCCGCATCTTGTGTGATGCGCGTATTTTAAGCATCTTTGAAGGGGCGGCAGAAATCCAAGCCGATGTTATTTCTCGTCGCTTGCTTGAAACACAGCAATAAATCATATAAGATGTGCCTATGACGATGTACGCTTTTCTTACCTATGCGGGATTATTTGCCGTCTCTTGCGTTTTAATCGCGGGGCTGTGGACTATGTTGCGGGGGCATGCGCCCAATACATCGCAAAAACTTATGCGTTGGCGTGTGGGATTACAATTCATCACAATCATTATTGTTATGGCGGGGCTTTATCTTTCTACAAGGTAGGGGATAAGAGAACGCATTATGGTTATGCTCAATAAAATATATACACGCAAAGGAGATGACGGCACAACCGCCCTTGCCGATGGCACAAGGCGCCATAAAGATGATGCGCGTATTGAATCTTATGGGGCGATTGATGAAGCCAATGCGACAATTGGCATAGCGCGTCTGCATACAAGCGACCCAATAAGAGGCGGGGTACATAAAACATTGGATGATATATTATTGCGCCTCCAAAATGATTTATTTGATTTGGGCGCCGATTTAGCCACACCTGTCTCTAAAGAAAAAGCCAAGAAAAAATCTTTGCGTATCCAACCCCAACAAGTAGAGCGGCTAGAGCAAGAAATAGATATGCTCAATAAAGACCTTGCCCCTTTGACAAGTTTTATATTGTCGGGGGGTTCAGCGGCGGCGGCGCATTTACATTTGGCACGCACGATTATAAGGCGCGCCGAGCGGGTGATGAGTGCTGTCCATAAAAATAAGGATAAAGATGATGCCCTATCGCCAGAGGCGCGACAATTTATCAATCGGGCATCGGATTTACTCTTTGTGGCGGCACGGATTGCCAATGCCAATGAGGGGGTTGAAGATGTGTTGTGGCAGCCGCATGGTAATATCAAATAGCAATATCACGGGCAATATCACGGCAATATCACGGGCAATATAAATTGACATATTTTATCTATGGCATTATGACTAGTGCCATATATTTTAAGGGAGCAAAAAATGAAGATATTGGTACCTGTAAAGCGCGTTGTTGATTATAATGTCAAGGTGCGCGTCAAGCCTGATGAGAGCGGGGTTGATTTGGCGAATGTCAAAATGTCTATGAATCCATTTTGCGAGATAGCGATTGAGGAAGCGATAAGGTTGCGCGAGGGCGGCACGGCGAGCGAGATTATTGTGGTCTCGGTTGGGGAACAGGCGGCACAAGAGACGATTCGCACGGGCTTAGCGATGGGCGCCGATAGGGGTATTTTGGTTAAAAGCGATGCGGCGTTAGAGCCACTTGGCATTGCTAAAATCTTAAAAGCCGTTATTGAGGCGGAACAGGTAGATTTGGTTATTTTAGGCAAGCAAGCGATTGACGGCGACAATAATCAAACCGGACAAATGTTGGCGGCACTTTTGGGTTGGTCGCAAGGCACATTTGCCTCAGATCTCAAAATAGCGGGTGAAAAAATAGATGTCACCCGCGAGATTGATGGCGGCTTACAAACGATTAGTTTGAAAATGCCAGCGATTATCACCACAGATTTACGCTTGAACGAGCCGCGTTATGCGTCGCTCCCCAATATCATGAAGGCGAAGAAGAAGCCGATAGATATAAAAGAGTTAAGCGAATATGGTGTTGATGCCTCACCCCGATTGGAAATACTTAAAGTCGCAGAACCTGCCTCACGCGAAGCAGGTGTTGTGGTTGAAAGTGTTGCTGAACTGGTTGATAAACTTAAAAACGAAGCGGGAGTATTTTAATCATGACGACCTTACTCATAGCCGACCATAATAATGAAACCCTTGCCGATAGCACCCTCAAAGCGGTGAGCGCGGCAAGTCAAATGGGGGGCGACCTCCATATATTAGTGGCAGGGGCGGGGGCAGCCAGTGTCGCCGATGAAGCGGCAAAAATAGAGGGTGTTGCCAAAGTCTTACTGGCAGAAGCCTCGCCATTACAAAAACAACTGGCGGAGCCTATGGCAGATTTAGTCGTCAGTCTTGCTGGTGATTATACGACAATCGCTTCAGCCGCTTCAACATCGGGCAAAAACTTTATGCCGCGTATTGCGGCTTTATTGGATTGCTCGCAAATATCGGAAATTTTATCGGTAGAAGATGAAAACACATTCACCCGCCCTATCTATGCGGGTAATGCGATTGCCACGGTGCGCACCAGCGAAGCCAAAAAAGTGATTACCATTCGCACCACCGCCTTTGCCGCCGCCGCTTTGGGGGGATCTGCCAATGTGGAAGCCGTGCCCGTGCCAGACGATAGCGGGTTGTCTTCTTTTCTCAGTGAGGAACTAACCAAATCAGATAGACCCGAACTGACATCGGCAAAAATCGTTATATCAGGGGGGCGTGGTATGCAATCGGGCGACAATTTCCCTATGCTAGAAAAAATAGCCGACCGCTTGGGGGCAGCCGTTGGCGCCTCACGCGCCGCAGTGGATGCGGGCTTTGTGCCTAATGATTATCAAGTCGGGCAAACAGGCAAGGTTGTAGCACCCGATCTTTATATCGCTGTTGGTATATCGGGGGCTATTCAACATTGGGCGGGTATGAAAGATTCCAAAGTCATCGTGGCTATCAACAAAGATGAAGAAGCACCGATATTCCAAGTCGCTGATTATGGATTGGTCGCCGATTTATTCACGGCTATCCCTGAATTGGACGAGGAACTACAAAAGGCTGGTTTATAGAATAGACTCTATTATAGAATAAACTCTATCAAAAAAGAGACTCTATCAAAGCAAAAGCGGCGGGTGATGCCCAATCGGCTTCCCCTGCCAGCCGCCCGATTTCACGCCCTTGCCTATCAATGATGAGCGTCGTCGGCAGTCCCACGATACGCACATCACGCGCCGCCTTAAAACTGCCGTCATGGGCGGCAGTTAAATGGCGCACCCCCAATTCTTGTAAAAATGCCAGAGGTGCGGCGGCTGTGCCCCTATCCAGCGACACCGCCAGCACCACCACAGATTCGCTCTCCGATTTTCTTGCCGCCTTATTGGCAAAATGGGCTTGTAGCGCGTCCAATTGTGGCATTTCACGGCGACACGGCGCACACCATGTCGCCCAGAAATTAACCACCACAATCGCTGCCTTATGTTTGGCTTGAAAAGCCGACAACGTGGTCGCCTCACCCGCCAACATAAAGGCAATATCTGCCACAGGGCGTGGGTTATCATAGCGGATGAAATTAGCCAAAGACTCGTTATGCGCCTTGCCACTATCGGGCGGCATCAGGTATAAGGACACAAGCACGATAGACACCACCGCCCCCATAAGGGCAGCAATCACGACTAATTTTGAAGCATTTTGCATAAAGGCAGTCTATCGTATTTTTGAACGAATATAAAGACAGCAATCTATGAGCGATATAATGAGGCAGATATGAGCAAAGACCATAAAAACAAAATGTGGGGTGGCAGATTTAGCACCGCCCCTGCTGATGTTATGCTTGCCTTCAATGCCTCGCTGGATTTTGACAAGCGGCTTTGGCAGCAAGACATTGCGGGCTCGCTCGCGCATGGGGCGATGTTGGCAAAATGCGGCATCATCACCAAAAAGCAGGGGGCTTCAATCGCGCGGGGCTTAAAGCAAATCCAAAAAGAAATCGCGGCGGGGAAATTTGTTTTCAAAAAAGAATTGGAAGATATTCACATGAATATAGAATCGCGTTTGCACGAGATTATCGGGGCAGATGCTGGACGTTTGCATACGGCACGCTCGCGCAATGATCAAGTGGCAACGGATTTTCGTCTTTATTTGCGCGATGGCATTGATGCGCTATCAGCCCATATACAGGCTCTGGCATTGGTGCTAGCAAAAAAGGCGCAAACCCATGCCAGTGATATTATGCCGGGCTTCACCCATTTACAGATCGCCCAGCCGATTACTTATGGGCATTATTTGCTCGCCTATGTTGAAATGTTCAGCCGTGATATGGCACGGCTCAGCGATGCACGGGCGCGGCTTAATGAAAGTCCTTTAGGGGCGGCAGCCTTGGCGGGCACCGCTTTCGCGATTGACCGCAAGCAAACCGCAAAGGCGTTGGGATTTTCGCACCCTATGGCAAACTCTATTGATGCTGTATCATCGCGCGACTTTGCCATAGAGACATTATCGGCAGCGTCCATTTGTGCGACCCATTTATCACGGCTGGCAGAAGAGATTGTCATTTTCGCCAGCCCCGCTTATGGATTTTTGACTTTGCCTGATGCCTTTTCTACAGGCTCTTCCATTATGCCACAAAAGCGTAACCCCGATGCGGCGGAGCTTATTCGTGCCAAATCAGGGCGCATTATAGGGGCGCTCACAGGGCTATTGGTCGTGATGAAAGGCTTACCCCTTGCCTATTCAAAAGATATGCAGGAAGACAAAGAAGGTGTGTTTGACGCTTTAGACAATCTGGAATTATCGCTGACGGCTTGCACAGGCATGATGGCAAGTATTGCCCCCAATACAGATATTATGCACAAAGCCGCTTCGGCGGGTTTTGCCACGGCTACGGATTTAGCAGATTGGCTGGTGCGTGAAATTGGTATGCCGTTTCGCGAAGCACATCATATTACAGGGGCGCTTGTCGCTTTGGCAGAAAAGCAAGGCACCACTTTAAGCGATATTGATTTAACCGCTATGCAACAAATAGACTTGCGTATCACAAAAGATGTGTATTCGGTTTTAGATGTTAAAAAATCTGTTGCGTCGCGCCAAAGTCTGGGTGGCACCGCGCCTAAACTTGTCAAACGGGCGGCGCAACAATGGATAAAAAAACTATCATAAGATTATCAGGAAACTAACATAATGCAATTTTTATGGACACCAATGCTTATTTTTGTACTCGCCCTCATTCTTTTATTTGGGGTGGCGTGTGGCAAGCGCAGTGATTTATCCTATCCAACATCACCTCTTGTCGTTCAAGAAAGCAAATCATAATGGCAAGCGGCTTTTATTATCAAGGGGGCATATTAAGGGGTGATGAGATTGCGCTGCCAGAGCTTGCCGCACTTTATCCCACACCTTTTTATTGTTATTCGCGCCAAAAAATTATCGCCAATTACCAACGCTTTGATAAAGCGTTAGCGGCGGCGGGGATAGAGCAAAGACAGATTTGCTATTCTATCAAAGCCAATGGGGCGCTTGCCATTATCAACACACTTGCCCAAGCAGGGGCGGGGGCAGATATTGTCTCAGGCGGTGAACTTGTGCGGGCTTTGCGTGGTGGTATCAGTGCCGATAAGATTGTTTTTTCAGGGGTCGGTAAAACCGCCGAAGAAATTCGCGCGGGCTTTGCGGCCACGATTGCCCGCTTCAATGTAGAGAGCCTAGACGAGATTGATATGATTGCCGCTTTGGCGCGTGATAGGGGCAAAGTCGCAAAACTTGCCGTGCGTATCAACCCTGATATTGAAGCGGGGGGACACACCAAAATCTCCACAGGCAAAGCCGAAGATAAGTTTGGCATCGCCTATGAAAATGCTGTTGCCGCCTATGCCCATATTGCCGCCCTAGACGGCGTGGAAGCACAGGGGATTGATATCCATATTGGCAGCCAGATTCTTGACCTCACGCCTTTTCGCCATGCCTTTGCGCGGGTGCGTGATTTACTGACCACTTTGCGCAGTGCGGGGCATAACATCACCCATCTTGATTTAGGGGGCGGCTTGGGTGTGCCAGACGAAACCGACAGCCCCCCCTTAGACATCACCGCCTATGCCAATCTCATAGCGGAAACATTTAAGGATTGTGCCCCCCAAGGGCAGTGCCATATCACGCTAGAGCCGGGGCGGGCTTTGGTGGCAGATGCGGGGGTACTCATCACGCGTGTTATTCGCACCAAAAAAAGCGCCCCCAACCAGAAGAGTACAAAAAACTTTATGATTGTTGATGCCTCAATGGCGGAACTCATTCGCCCGACCCTTTACGATGCCTATCACCATATTGCGCCGCTTACTGAACCCGAAAAAGAGACACCAATTTATCAATGGGATATTGTCGGGGCAATATGTGAAAGCGGCGATATATTGGGTCTGGGGCGCACCCTGCCCGCTATGCCCGCCGATACACCATTGGCGATTTTCCATTGCGGGGCTTATGCGTCTGTTTTGGCATCGCATTATAATGCCCGCCCTCATATTGCTGAAGTGATGATAGACAAAGACACACACCAGATTATTCGCCCCCGCCAAACCTATGATGAATTATTGGCGGGCGAAACCATACCCGATTGGAACCAGTAGCCCATGACGACTCCCCTAACGACACCCCTAACGACACCGATGATTACGCCTATGATTGTGCTGGAAAAAATTGGCTTGCGTTATGGCGATGGTCCCCACATTTTGCGTGATATTGATTTAACCCTTGCGGCGGGG
>JAAOIL010000094.1 GCA_015163825.1 Alphaproteobacteria bacterium
CTGCCCCGCCATTTGCGGATTGTGGTTGCGGGCTTTGCCCCGCCTCTTCACCATCGGGGGTGCCTTCGGCATCGCCTTGCATTTCTATCGTGTCGCCATCACCTGTTTCGCCCTCGCCTTCGGTGATGTCTAAATCATCGCTCGCCATGGCATCGCTGCTTTCTTCTGTGCCGCCTTCTGACTCGCCCTCATCTTCACCGCTTTCACTGCCGTCATCGCCATCCATATTCTCACTACCCTCATCGGCGGCTTCACAAAGACCCAATTCTACTAAAATTTCACGCGCGGTAGAGGCAAAGGCTTGTTGGTCGTCTATATTATCTTTGAGGGTGGAAAGGGTGTCCCCCGCTTTTTCTTCCACCCAGTGTCGCCATGCTGCCACCAAACCAGCGGCGGCGGCAGGGGGGGTTGCGCCTGTTAAATGCTCATTGACGATATAGCCCAATGCCACTGCCAGGGGGGCGTCTTCTTGTGCCATTGTCGGGGTGTAACCGCTTTTTTGACATTGTGCTTCGTGCATCGCCGCCAGATTATGGGCGACCCCCGCCATAGAATTTGCCCCTATCGCTTCGCATCTGGTGCGCTCTATGGTGTCAAAGGCACTGCGGGCTTGGGTATCGCTTGGGGCGTAGGGGGCAGATAAAGTATCGCTATGGTGCGCCAAATGTAGGGCGAGACTATCGGCTTGCCCTCTTATGGTGCGTTTATCTTTTTGTGGCAATTGATGAGTGGGCTGGGGTAGCCGTGCCCGCAAGCCCACCAATGAAGGTGTTTCTGTGCCAAAACTAACAATGAGGTCAGGCGCTTCTGCTTGGGCGCGCATTGTTTGGGTGAGGGCGCGTTTGAA
Source organism: Alphaproteobacteria bacterium (assembly GCA_015163825.1). GTDB lineage: Bacteria > Pseudomonadota > Alphaproteobacteria > RS24 > RS24 > JAAOIL01. The sequence goes on from JAAOIL010000094.1 coordinate 848, forward strand.
ATCTTCTGCGGCTGATGCTGATACGGGGTGCTTACTCATCTATTAAACCCCTCATGCGGGTGTGTCTTGTTCCATTAAAATACTGGCGGCATCTTGCGGTAAGTCTTCAGCAAAACTGCGTTGATAAAATTCGGCAACGCTGGCTCTTTCTAACTCATCACATTTATTCAAAAATGTTAGCTGGAAGGCAAGGGCAATATCGCCCCCAAAAATAGCCGCATTCTCTGCCCAAGTCAGCACGGTGCGCGGCGACATCAATGTTGAAATATCACCATTGATAAATGCCGCGCGTGTTAGATTCGCCACTTGCACCATAGCTTCTATTGCTTTGCGTCCGTCTTTTGTATCAAACCCCGCCGCTTTGGCTTGGACAATATCCGCTTCGCGCGCCGGGGGGAGATAGTTCAAAGTGGTGACAATGTTCCACCTATCCATCTGCCCCTGATTGATTTGCTGGGTGCCATGATAAAGCCCCGATGTATCGCCCAGACCAATCGTGTTGGTGGTCGCAAATAAACGGAAATTACTATGCGGGTGTATAACTTTGCTCTGGTCAAGCAAGGTAAGTTTGCCCGCCACTTCTAGCACGCGCTGGATAACGAACATAACATCGGGGCGCCCCGCATCATATTCATCAAAGACCAGTGCGACAGGATTTTGCAATGCCCATGGCAAAATACCCTCTTGGAATTCTGTGATTTGCTGTCCGTCCTTTAAGACGATGGCATCTTTGCCGATAAGATCAATACGGCTGACATGGGCATCAAGATTGATACGCAGGCAAGGCCAATTCAGCCGTGCCGCCACTTGTTCAATATGGGTGGATTTGCCTGTGCCATGATACCCTTGCACCATAACACGACGATTATAGGCAAACCCCGCCAATAAAGCCTGTGTCGTTTGCGGGTCAAATAAATAATCAGAGTCAATCAACGGCACATATTCACTGGTTTTAGAAAATGTCGGCACTTTCATATTGCTATCAATGCCAAATAATTTTTTTAATTCTTTGGTAGATATTTGCCCATCAGGGGCATCTGGCATATCAGCCATATCAGGGCGGGTGCCTTTATTGTGTTGTGTATCCATAAGTCTCTCCTCTATTTAATTTAGCAAAACCCTTTAGCAAAATCCTGAAGCGCGCAGATATTGATAGGCTTGCACGGTGCGCTGAAAACGTTCTTCATAATCGCGATTGCCACCATTGGTATCAGGGTGATATTTTTTGACCAAGACTTTATATTGTTTGCGAATATCTGCCGCCTTTGCCTCTGGGGTTAGGTGTAAAGTATCAAGGGCGCGTCTCTGCCCCGCCGATGTTTGCGGGGTTAATGTTTCGCTACCCTTTGATTGGGCGCCGCGCCCTTTTAATAATTCAAGCGGGTCTTCATATTGTGTGGCGCGCGCCTCATGGGCACGGCGTGAGCCCAGATTCCATGTCGGGCGATGCCCTGTTATGGCAGCACGGCGATATTTATCAACATCATCGGCATCCATACCCTCAAAGAAATCAAAACTTTTATTGTAAGAGGCAATGTGGTCGCTGCAAAAATGGCGCTTGTTGTTTTCACCCGCCGCTTGCAAATGCGGGGCAGCAGGGGCGGGGTGGGGGCCATGTTTGCGACACCCCTCCCAATCGCAAATCTGTTGCGCCTCGCCGACCGCCCCCTTTGACTTTTTATCATCACGGGAAATGCGTATCATATCAAAATATTTTGAGTCTAAATTCATGAAGCGCATATTGCCCGACTTGGCGCCATTTGACTAGTGGCTTGTGGCATTTTATAAGAATTTTTAACGATTATTATAAAGAGAGATTTCATGGCAAATATGACCACTATAATTCGTGATAAAATAAATCAGGCTTTGTCGCCCCATTTGGTGGAGGTGATAGACGAGTCGCATTTACACGCAGACCACGCCCATGATTATCCTGATGGGGAAAGTCATTTCAGGCTTATCGTGGTGGCAGATGCCTTTATCGGGCAATCTCGTATCGCGCGGCACAGGCGCATTTTTGAGATATTACCCGAAGTCAAAGCCGGGGCAATCCATGCGTTGGTGATGCGTCTTTATACACAAGATGAATATAAAGGTTAAGATTTGCCTCTTATTATTTACCCTCTTATTATTTACCCTCTTATTATTTACCCTCTTATTATTTAGTAGGCGCAATCCGCACTCGCATAATCTGGTTGCGCTGGCGGCTGATAATCTGAAAGCGAAAGCCATGAAACTCAAACACTTGCCCGACATCGGGGATAGCACGGGCTTCGTGAATAACAAGACCGGCAATACTACTGGCTTCTTCATCTGGCAAGCGCCAGCCCATTTCGCGATTAAGGTCGCGGATGGAAAGCGCCCCCGATACCTCTAGCCCGCCATCATTGCGTTTGCTTATCATCGGTGTTGGTTGGTCATGTTCGTCATCTATATTGCCGACAATCTCTTCCAATATATCCTCCATCGTGACCATGCCTTGTAATGTGCCATATTCATCAACGACCAAAGCGAAATGACTTTTGCGGCGGCGAAACGCATTCAACTGTTCGCGCAGAGATGTCGTCTCGGGCACAAACCAAGGCTTATGGGCGAGGGCGACAATATCTATCGTGCTAGGATCTGCGGTCGCCGCCAAAGCGGGTAATAAATCCTTCGCGTGTAAGATACCAATAATGTTATCAGGCTCATCGCGCCATAGCGGAATACGCGTATAGGGACTGCTTAAAATCTGCTTAATCATATCACCGCCCGATAAATCAGCATCTATCATCTGCATGGATTTGCGATGCACCATAATCTCATCAAGGTTGGTTTCGTGTAAATCTAGAATACCACCCAACATATCACGCTCGCCCTTGCGCACCCCGCCCTCTTCATGGTGGAGGTCTATGGCACCGCGTATTTGCTCATGCGCCTCCAAAAATGACCCCGTTGCATCATCGGTGAAGCCCAGCCAGCGCAATATACGCCGCGAAGCAATCAAAAGCAGTTTCGTGAATGGTGCCAAAATAAACACCAGCACCCGCAACACACCAGCGGCACGCAATGCCGTATTATCAGGGGTGAGAATGGCATAGGTCTTGGGTAAGACTTCCGCAAATAACACCACCATGGCGGTCATAATGATTGTGGCATAAAAAATACCGCTCTCGCCCATCATTTGCAAAAGCAATTGCGTGGCAAGCACAGATGCCAAGATATTGACCAGATTATTACCGAGTAAAATTGCCCCCAACAAACGCTCCTTTTGTTCAAGCAAAGCGATAACCCAGCGAGCGCGCCGCGAGCCCTCGCGTTTGAGCTGCAGCATTCGTGCCCGACTGGTTGTTGTCAGTGCCGTTTCCGACCCCGATAGAAATGCTGAAAAAATCAACAGCAATATTATAATCAATGTTGTGCTGATAATGTCAGCCATTTTGTGAGTCCAAGAATTGCACAAGGGTGGCAGGCGCCCCCGCTTCTTCTATGAAGCAATCGCCAAGCCCACGTGTTAATATAAGGCGCAAACGCCCATGTTTTACTTTTTTGTCTTGTTGCATCGCCGCCATTATATCTTGCGTGGCAAATGATTTTGAACAATCGCTGATTTGTGTTGGCAGCTCTGCCGCTTTTAAGAGGGCGCGCAAACGTGTGGCATCGCTTTGGGGGCATAAGCCAAGCGATACAGAAAAATCAAATGCCAAACATAAGCCAAGTGAGACCGCCTCGCCATGTAAGAGGCTACCATCATAAGCGGTCAATGTTTCAAAAGCGTGCGCGAATGTATGCCCCAGATTCAATAAAGCACGATTGCCAGATTCTCGTTCATCATCTATGACAAAAGCGGCTTTGGCACGGCAACTTTCAGTAATGGCGTGGGTTAGGGCGGCAGGCTGTCGTGCCAAAATATCATTGGCGTGGGCTTCAAGCCATTCAAAAAAATCCCCATATTCTCCTCTATGACCAAGCGCGCCATATTTTACAATCTCAGCATAGCCCGCGCCTATATGACGGGGGGGTAATGTCGCGAGGGTATCAATATCTATCAACACTAAATCGGGTTGGTGAAAGGCGCCGATGAGATTTTTACCCTGCTTGACATTGATACCAGTTTTACCACCAATGGCACTATCCACTTGCGCTAATAGGCTGGTCGGGATTTGGATAAAACGTGTGCCGCGCCTGATGATAGAGGCGGCAAAACCAGTGAGATCGCCAACGACACCCCCACCCAAAGCGATGATATAATCATCACGCTCTATTTGGGCATCTAATAAAAAATCGCAGAGGCTTTGCAGGTGGGGGAAGGATTTACTGCTTTCCCCCGCCTCAATAATATGGTGCACGACTTTGACCCCGACACTTTCAAAATGCGCCAGCAAGGGGGCGAGGTGGTTTTTCTCAACATGGGTGTCGGTGATGAGAGCAAGTTTTTGCGCCTTTATCGGGATATAATCATGCACCGCCGTAAGCAAGCCATTGCCGATAACAATATCATAGGCATGGGTCGCAAGGGCTATTTTTACAATCTGTGGTTTGGTGCTCATAATGCCCTTTACTTATAGTAGTCCTGCACTACTTGCAATAATTGTGCCACGCTTTTTTTCAATGATTGCTTGTGAGGCGATAATTTTATATCCGCTTGCGCATAAATCGGCTGACGCTCTGCCAATAAATCTGCCATACGTTGCGATAAATTCCCTTGCGCTAACAGCGGTCGCTTCTGGGGTTGCTTTTTAACACGCGCGATTAACTCCTCAAGGGGCATATCAAGCCAAATGGATAAAGCCGTCTCGTGAATAAGATGGCGGGTGCTGGCATCGCAATATGCCCCGCCCCCAATGGAAAGCACATGGGGGGCACCCCCTAAAAGACGCGCAATAACCCGCCGCTCGCCATCGCGAAAATGGGCATCGCCATGACGCGCAAAAATATCCGCAACAGACATCGCTGCCGCTTGCTCTATTTCTGTATCGCTATCGTAAAACGGTAAGCCCAACGCCGCCGCCAAATGCTTGCCCAGACTAGATTTGCCCGCACCCATCATACCGACCAATACAATCGGCTCTTGCCCCAATGTCTTCATAATAATAGGGTAGCCCCACCACCAGAATCTGTCTAGTGTTATAAAATGCCCTCTATACCCCCTATACCCTCTATACCCCCTATTACCCCCTATACGAAGCGCAAGGCGGGGGCTATACTATAAGCCAAAGGAGGATTCGCCTATGTCTATGCGGCAACTTATTATCAGCACCCTTATTATCATCGGGGGTGTTGGCGCGGTTTTCTACCTCACCCAAGCGGTGGAGCCAAAACGAGAAACCGCCGTCGAGGTGTTGGAGTATGACAAATTGGTGCGCTAATCTTTCACGCATAATCATCTTTGCGAGTATTATCGGGGCGGTCGCTAATGCAAGCGCCGAACCTGTTGGGGGCTCTGGTGTTTCTGGTGGGACAAACGCCTTGCGTGCCCCTTTGGATATTGTGCCGCCCATATTACAAAGTAATAGCAAAGAGCAAACACAGAATAAAAAACTAGCACCGCGCCGCATTGCCCGCCAAAGCAATCGTGCTGTGCGTGTTGTATCCTCTGTGCCGCATAGTGGTGATAGTGGCGCTGGTGAGGGTGGTGGTATTCAAGTTGGGCAGTTAGGGACACTCGCTGATGCGGCGATTGGGCTAGAGGCTGGTTATGGTAAAACAATATGGGCGGGGGCGCGGCTTGCCTATATAGAGCCACTTTTAGCGCAACTGCCACGCACCCACACATTATATACATTGCGCCTTATGGAGCGGCGGCTTCTGGCAAGTCGGGCAACAGCCCCCCAAGGGGCGGCGCAAGTTATCAATGGTAAAGCCAGCAAGTCTTGGTTTGCAGCAAGATTACATCGGCTTTTGGCATTGGGCGATAGTCAAGCGGTGTTAGATTTGGTGGCACTGACAGGGGCAGAGCGCAATGATGCCTTTGTGCGCCAAGCTTTAGTGTTGGCATATTTGGGGCAGGGGCAGATCGCGCAAGCCTGTGCCTTAGCCGCCCCCAAACGCGGTGATGCGGCACGGCGCACGACACGACGATTTTTTGTTGAGCGCGCTATTTATTGTCGCCTTTATGCGGCAGATTATGGGGCGGCGGCAGATATTATTGCCAAAAATGACAAGACATTAGCCGATGCCAATTTATTGAAAGCGGCAGCGCAAGCGGTTATTAATTCTACAGCGATAGATATTGTTATCCCCGCTTCGCTATCGGCGTGGGAGGTGTTGGTGTTGCGCTTGAGTGATTATGCGCCCGCTTCTGATACGCGCCTGCCCAGTTTTTTATACCCGACCATAGCGGGGGATGAGGCGGTGCCAGTCGCTCTGCGGTTGGCGGCGGCACGACAGATTGTGCGTCGGGGCGGCGATTATCCCCCTTATATTGCTGATATAGATTTGAGCCCTTTAGAAGCGGATATTACAGCGCAAGATGATTTGGCTTTGGCGACATTGGTGCGCCGTGTAGCAGTGGTGGCATCGGCACGACTTTATAAGCAATTGCCACTTATGATAGCCGAAGGCTTACGCCCCAGCCGTTATAAAAACCGCCATAACCAAGATGAATGGTATGATAGGGTGTTGGCGCTTGCCCCTTATTTACGCGCCTTACCAGCGCCACAGATATATGATGCCCCAGAAGGGGGATCGCCATTTTCTGTGCCGTTTTTTTCTGCGCCCCAAGTTTTAACCCAAAGGGCGGCGCAAGAAATTGGCTTGGCACTTTTATTTTTGGGCGAAGAAAAGTCTGCGCAACAATGGCTGGAGCGATTTGAAGTGCCGCCGCCTTTGCAATCTTTACTTGCCAATATCACAAGCGGCACTTTAGGATTCTCTGGGGAGGAATTCTCTGGGGAGGAATTCTCTGGGGAAGAATTCTCTGGGGAAGAATTCGCTATTGCCGCAGATAATACAAATACCCAAACTTATCACACAAAATTTAATGATTTTATGAATGCTGGGCGGGTGGGTGATGCGGTGTTGTTGCTCATCAGTGAATATGGTGAGGGCAATATAAAGACTATAACGATAGCGCAAGCCGCCCCGATAATCGCCACTTTACGCGCCCCCGCTTTGCAGGGCACACAAATAAGCGCCGATGCTTATGCTTTGGCGCGCGAATTATTATTGCGTGATTATATTAAGACAAGTGCCGCCGATAATGGGGGAGAGAACTAGCCTATGTCAGAGCGGCTGATAGATTTATTTTTAGATATGATGATGGCGCAAAAAGGGGCATCGCCGCATACGGTGGCAGCCTATCGGCGCGATCTAACAAGTCTGGCAACATTTTTGCAAGCCTCTTTAGAGACGGCACAAGCCGAAGACATTACCGCTTTTATGGCGAGTGCGCGTATGCAATCAAAAGCGGCGAGCACAGCAGCGCGCTATTTATCGGCGATAAAACATTTCTATAAATTCTTATTTATGGAGGGGATACGCGAGGATAATCCTTCGGGGCATATTGCCCGTCCTAAAAGTGAGCGCACTTTGCCAAAGCATTTATCCATTAAAGAAACGGAATCTTTGATTGATGCAGCTTATGATTTGCCTGAAACCAATGATAAAAGGCGGGCGGATAAATATCGCGCGATTTGTTTGATTGAACTGCTTTATGCGGCGGGGTTGCGGGTTAGCGAGTTGGTTGGGTTGCGGGTGCAAGCCGCACAAGCGGCTTTACACGAAGCGGAGCAAGTTGATAATGGCACTAATAATGCCACCAATAATGCCACCAGTAATGGAGGTGCATTATATATACGCGGCAAGGGCGGGCGCGAACGCCTTGTGCCCTTATCTGTGCCATCAATGGATGCGTTGCAAGATTGGTTATCTATCAGGGGTGATGATGACTCGCCTTATTTATTTCCCACACGCGGGCATAAGGGCGGGGCGGTTGGGCATTTAACTCGCCAGCGCTTTACGCAGATATTAAAAGACCTCGCTTTGGCTGCCGGGTTAGACCCGACACGGATAAGCCCGCATGTTTTGCGCCATGCCTTTGCGACACATTTGTTGGAGGGCGGGGCAGATTTACGCGCCGTGCAAACAATGTTGGGTCATGCGGATATTTCTACCACTCAGATTTATACGCATATTATGGAGGCGCGTAAAAAGCAATTGCTTGATACGGCGCACCCTCTTGCGGGGGCTGTTGCCCGCTCTCTGGCGCATTATGATGCGCCTCGTGATAATAGTGGGAAAAATAAATCTGATGATAATGAACCCAAATAAATTGACGAATCTTATGTTTTGAGTATTGTGGAGCGATGCAGACTTATTTAGATTTTGAAAAACCCATTGCCGCCCTAGAGGCGCAAATACGAGAATTGCGGGCTCTTGTTGAAGAGGGCGCACAACAGGGCGCACAAGAGAGGGAGGCAGGTATTGATATTGCTGATAATGTCCGTGCCTTGGAAGCGAAGGTTGCCACCCAGATTGAGGCACTTTACAAAACCCTAGACCCTTGGCAGAAGACGCAAGTGGCGCGTCATGCGGGTCGCCCCCATACATTAGATTATATAGAGGCATTGGTAGAAGACTTCACCCCCTTGGCGGGTGATAGACTCTATGGTGAAGATTATGCGATTATTGCTGGCTTGGGGCGTATTGGTGGTATGCGTGTTGCGCTATTGGGGCATGAAAAAGGCTCTGATACGCAAGGGCGTTTGCATCATAATTTCGGTATGGCGAGACCCGAAGGTTATCGCAAGGCGACACGCATTATGGAACTGGCAGATAGATTTGGGCTACCATTAATCAGTCTGGTGGATACGGCGGGGGCATATCCCGGTATTGGGGCAGAAGAGCGGGGACAATCAGAGGCGATTGCGCGGTGCACGGATAGATCATTGCGCCTCGGTGTGCCATTTGTGTCAATCATTATTGGCGAGGGTGGGTCTGGCGGGGCATTGGCGTTGGCGAGTGCTAATCATATTTTTATGTTGGAGCATTCTATTTACACAGTGGCTTCCCCTGAAGCGTGTGCGTCTATTTTGTGGCGGTCATCGCAACAGGCTGATGTGGCGGCACGCGCTTTGTGTATCACTGCCCAAGATTTACTGCGCTTGAAAGTGATTGATGCCATATTGCCCGAACCGATAGGCGGGGCGCATAGGGCACGCGAGATAATGATGGAACAAGTTGGCAATGCCCTAACACAAGAAATAATGCGCCTTAATGCCTTAACCCCTGAAAGTCTGCGCGAGCAAAGGCGGCATAAGTTTTTAGAAATGGGTCGCACTCTTAATATGTAAGCGGGAAATATGTAATTAGAGTTTGGCTAAAAAACTCTGCACCTCTTCTACAAATGCGGCGGGCTCTTCTAGGGCGGCGAAATGTCCGCCTGATTTATGGTCGCGCCAATGAATGACATTATAACTATGCTCTATCATACGTCGTGGCGGGAACGATAAAAACTTATCTTGAAAAGCCCCAACACCGACAGGCACTTCAACTTTTTGTCCGTCTGGAATATGCCCTAACTCTTCCACAAAGGCGCGGTAATACCAAGTGGAAGTGTTGAAACTGCGGGTGATGAGATAAATCATAATGTTGGATAGCAATTGATGTTTTGTGTAGCGACTTTCTATATCATTGTTTTTAATATCACTCCAGCCGTGAAACTTTTCTAAAATCCACGCGCCTAAGCCAACCGGGCTATCCATCATCGCATAAGATAAAGATTGCGGCTTGGTGGATTGCAATTGAAAATAAGCACCCTCTTGTTGCATCATAGATTGGGCGTGTTTTGCCCACGCGATTTCTTCTGCGCTTTCAGGGGCTTCTGTGCCACGCAACCCATACATATTGATATGGATAGCCACACAGCCTCCACCCTTTTTAGAGTTGTGATGCAGACCCAAAGCGGCAGTGACAACACTGCCCCAATCCCCGCCTTGCGCAATATAAGTGTCATAGCCCAAAACATCGCGCATTAACTTATCCCACAAAGCAGCCGTCGCCATTTGCCCGATAGGGGTTTTCGGCTTTGATGAAAACCCATAACCCGGCAGAGACGGACAAATAACCGACACCCCTTGCTCGGCATCACCGCCAAATCTTTCGGGGTGGGCAAGGGGCTCTATCACTTGTAAAAACTCATAGACCGAACCCGGCCAGCCATGTGTCATCAGTAAAGCGCGCGGGTTTTTGCCAGATCCCTCTTC
>JAAOIL010000095.1 GCA_015163825.1 Alphaproteobacteria bacterium
CAGTGGTGGAACATTGCCTTGAAAAACGACACAGCGATGACACAAGTTGAAGCCATGCGTAAGCAGTTTGATGCAGCACGCGCCGCCCTTGAAGCACGTTTTGAAGATAAGGTTGATAAACTACAACGCGGTGATGAACTGCCACCGGGTGTTATGAAAATGATTAAGGTTTATGTTGCCGTTAAGCGCAAATTGCAGCCCGGTGATAAAATGGCTGGTCGTCATGGTAATAAGGGTGTGATTAGTCGCATTCTACCCGTTGAGGATATGCCGCATTTGGCAGATGGCACTTCGGTAGATATTGTGTTGAACCCGCTCGGTGTGCCTAGCCGTATGAATGTCGGACAGATATTAGAGACGCATTTGGGTTGGGCTTGTGCGGGGCTTGGCAAGCAAATATCAGCAGCGCTTGCCGCCTATGACCGCGACCACGATATTGCAGTGGTGCATGGTGCTTTGCGTGATGTCTATGATGATGCGGAAGGTGTGCAAGACCTCACCGATGGTGAAGCGATAGAGATGGGGCAGACTTTACGCAATGGTGTGCCTATCGCCACGCCTGTTTTTGATGGCGCCAGCGAGAGTGATATTATCGCTATGCTAGACAAAGCGGGTCTTGATGCTTCGGGTCAGGTGCAACTCTATGATGGACGAACAGGCGAGGCTTTTGATAGAAAAGTGACCGTCGGTTATATCTATATGCTGAAACTGCATCACCTTGTTGATGATAAGATTCACGCACGTTCCATCGGTCCTTATAGTCTGGTGACGCAACAACCGCTAGGTGGTAAGGCGCAATTCGGTGGGCAACGTTTCGGGGAGATGGAGGTCTGGGCATTAGAAGCCTATGGCGCTGCTTATACTCTGCAAGAAATGCTAACCGTTAAGTCAGACGATGTCGCAGGGCGCACAAAGGTTTATGAAGCCATTGTGCGTGGCGACGACACATTTGAAGCGGGTATTCCCGAAAGTTTCAATGTGTTGGTAAAAGAAATACGTTCTCTCGCTTTGAATATTGAACTAACCGATGCCCCAAAGGCTGATTAGGAGATTATGATGAACCAAGATGTAATGAATGTCTTTAGCCCGCAAACGCCGCAACAAACTTTTGATCGTTTGCGCATCTCTATTGCTAGCCCTGAGAAGATTCGCTCGTGGTCTTATGGCGAGATTAAAAAGCCTGAAACGATTAACTATCGTACCTTCAAGCCTGAACGCGATGGTCTTTTCTGTGCTCGTATTTTTGGTCCCATAAAAGATTATGAATGCCTATGCGGTAAATATAAACGCATGAAGTTTAAGGGTGTGATATGCGAAAAATGTGGTGTTGAAGTAACGCTCACTAAAGTACGCCGCGATCGTATGGGGCATATTGAATTGGCAGCCCCTGTCGCCCATATTTGGTTTTTGAAATCATTGCCAAGCCGTATCGGGCTATTGCTGGATATGACTTTGAAAGATTTGGAACGCGTTTTATATTTTGAATATTTTATCGTGCTAGACCCGATGCTATCGCCCTTGAAAAAAGGTGATTTGCTAACGGAAGAAGAATATTATGCCGCCCAAGATGATTATGGTGAGGATAATTTTCTCGCCTCCATCGGGGCGGAGGCTATTCGTGTGCTTCTATCAGAACTCAATCTGGAAGAATTGCGCGATGAACTTCGTCTTGGCATTAAAGAAGCGACAACAGAGCTAAAACCAAAAAAACTTGCCAAACGTTTGAAAGTGGTTGAAGCATTTTTACGCGCCAAGTCTCGCCCCGAATGGATGGTGATGACCGTTGTGCCTGTTATACCACCCGAATTGCGCCCGCTCGTGCCGCTAGATGGGGGTCGCTTTGCGACATCAGATTTGAACGATCTTTATCGCCGTGTGATAAATCGTAATAATCGTTTGCGCCGCCTGATGGAATTACGCGCCCCCGATATTATTGTGCGTAATGAAAAGCGTATGCTGCAAGAATCCGTTGATGCGTTATTTGATAATGGCAGACGCGGTCGTGTGATAACGGGTGGCAATCGCCGCCCCCTAAAATCGCTTGCTGATATGTTGAAGGGCAAGCAAGGGCGGTTCCGCCAAAACTTGCTCGGCAAACGCGTGGATTATTCTGGTCGCTCGGTGATTGTGGTTGGTCCTGAACTAAAACTACATCAATGTGGGCTGCCTAAGAAAATGGCATTGGAATTATTTAAGCCATTCATTTATTCCCGCCTTGAAATGAAGGGTCTATCAACCACCGTTAAGCAATCTAAACGTATGGTGGAAAAAGAACGACCCGAAGTTTGGGATATTCTGGACGAGGTTATACGAGAGCATCCTGTTATGCTCAACCGCGCCCCGACTTTGCATAGATTGGGTATCCAAGCCTTTGAACCTGTCTTGATTGAAGGTAAAGCGATTCAATTGCATCCGCTTGTGTGCGCCGCGTTTAATGCGGATTTTGATGGCGACCAAATGGCGGTGCACGTTCCGCTATCGCTGGAAGCACAATTGGAAGCGCGGGTCTTGATGATGTCTACCAATAATATCTTGCACCCTGCGAATGGCGAACCGATTATCGTGCCATCGCAAGATATCGTGTTGGGTCTTTATTATATGACACTAGAACGCGATGGACGCGAAAATGAAGGCACATTGATTGGCGATATTGCAGAACTAGAGCAAGCCTTACACGCTGACGCCATAACTTTGCATACAAAAATCAAAGCCCGCTTTACAGAAATGAACGAAGCGGGAGAGCATGTAGACCGCATTGTTGAGACAACGGCGGGGCGTTATATGTTGGCACAAGAATTGCCGAAACACGCTAACCTACCTTTTGATGTCGCCAATAAATTGATGACGAAAAAAGAAGTCTCGGCTTTGATAGATTCCGTTTATCGCCATTGCGGACAAAAAGAAACCGTGTTGTTCTGCGATCACATTATGAAACTCGGTTTCACGGAAGCGTGTCGGGCGGGTATATCGTTTGGTAAAGACGATATGATTATCCCCGATAGCAAAGTCACATTGCTGGCGGAAACAAATGAGAAAATCAAAATGTTTGAGCGCAGCAGTGAAGAAGGACTTATCACCAAAGGCGAGAAATATAATAATGTCGTTGATGAGTGGTCTAAATGCGGTGATAAAGTTGCCGAAGCGATGATGGCAGAAATCTCCACCATTGATAAAGATGATGGCGATAACTTTATTAACTCTATCTATATGATGTCGCATTCTGGCGCGCGGGGTTCGCCGGCGCAAATGCGGCAACTTGCAGGCATGCGCGGGCTTATGGCGAAACCTTCTGGCGAGATTATTGAAACACCAATCATCTCTAACTTTAAGGAAGGTCTATCGGTGTTGGAATACTTTAATTCTACGCACGGGGCGCGTAAAGGTCTGGCAGATACGGCTTTGAAAACCGCTAACTCTGGCTATCTAACCCGCCGTCTGGTTGATGTCGCACAAGACAGCATCATCACAACAGAAGATTGTGGCACAAAAAACGGCATCCAAATATCTGCCGTTATTGATGCGGGTGAAGTGATTGTCTCGCTTTCAGAACGCGCTCTTGGGCGTGTGCCTGTGGCAAATGTCGTTAATCCCGCCGATGAGAGCATTATCGTCAAACGCGGCACGATTATCACCGAAGAACACATGGACGCAATAGAAGAAGCCAATCTCGTTGGCATCAAAATTCGTTCCGTGCTGACATGCGAAACCAAAACTGGTGTTTGCGGATCTTGCTATGGTCGTGACCTCGCACGAGGAACGCCTGTCAATATCGGCGAAGCGGTCGGTGTTATTGCGGCGCAATCTATCGGGGAACCCGGCACACAACTTACAATGCGCACATTCCATATCGGCGGCACAGCGCAGGTCGTTAATCAGTCCTATATTGAATCCAACGCCGAAGGACGCGTGGTCATTGAAAACGCTAATATCGTTAAAAATGGCGATAACAAAAATATCGTTATGGGTCGTAATGTTTCGGTCAGAATCATTGATGATAATGGTCTGGAACGCGCTGCACACAAAATGCCTTATGGCGCAAGTCTGGGTGTTGCGGAAGGCGATATAATCGATAGAGGCGCACGTCTGGCAGAATGGCAAGCCTATTCTACACCCGTGCTGACCGACATTGAAGGCATTGCAGAGTTTGAAGACCTCGTTGATGGCATCTCTATATCTGAAGAGATTGATGACGAAACAGGTATCGGGCAAAGCACGGTGCTAGATTGGTCTAACCAAGCGAAAGGGTCTGAATTGAAACCCGCCATCGTTATCAAAGATGCAAAAGGCGAAATTAAAACACACGCCAATGGCACGGTCGCAAGGTTCATCTTATCAGCAGGGGCTATTTTGTCTGTGAAAGCAGGCGGCAAAGTCAATGCGGGTGATGAGCTAGCGCGTATCCCAACTGAGGGCGCAACATCATCTGATATTACAGGTGGTCTGCCGCGTGTGGCGGAACTCTTTGAAGCGCGGCGTCCGAAAGACCACGCTATCCTTGCCGAATGCGATGGACAAATCAAATTCAGCAAAGACTTCAAAAACAAATACCGCATCAAGATTTTACCACCAGATGAAAAAGACGAAGATAAAGCACTGGCGGAATATCTTGTTCCTAAAACGAAAACGCTAGCCGTGCAAGAGGGCGACCTTATTGAAAAAGGCGATAACATTGCCGATGGACATAAAGCCCCGCACGATATTTTGGCGATTTTGGGTGTGGAAGAACTGGCATCTTATTTGATAAACGAAATTCAAGATGTTTATCGTCTGCAAGGCGTGACAATTAACGACAAACATATTGAAGTGATTGTGCGTCAAATGTTGCAGAAGGTTGAAATCCAAAGCAGTGGCGATAGTCATTATCTAAAAGAAGAAAACATAGATAGGCTAGAGTTTGAAGATCACTGCGTTGCGCTAAAAGCACAGGGTAAGGAACTGCCAGTGGCAGCGCCTGTTCTGTTGGGTATTACGAAAGCGGCATTACAGACGCGTTCGTTCATCTCGGCGGCGTCTTTCCAAGAGACAACGCGGGTGCTGACAGAAGCGGCAATCAATGGCAAACATGACGAACTCATCGGTTTGAAAGAGAATGTCATTGTTGGTCGCCTTATCCCTGCTGGCACAGGTGGCATAATGCAAAGGCTCAAAGGCGAAGCCGCCGAGCGTGATGCCGCATTAGCCGCCGAATCAGCCCCGCTTGAGGAAGAAAAAGAAGCCGAATCTGCACCTGCGGTTTAATCATTTTTGCCCGATAAGCCCAAAAAGTGAAGAATCACGATTTTTGATTGTTTTTTTACGCTTTTTGGTGCTTTCGGGCTTGACGAAAGCCGCTATTTCCCCTAAAAAACGCTTGCTTGATAGCAGAAACGTAGGCTCTACTTTATTTCTGACACCAGTCGGGACAAAATGCCTAAACACTGTTGATAGCCGAAAATGACTAAGATCAAGATTTCCCTTATAATTCAAAGGGTAATCCTCTGGAAATCGCGCCGCGCTTATGGGCTTCAGCCCTGCTCGGCTTTTTGGAATTGGGGCATATCACCCCAAAGAATAGGAGAGGCAGATGCCAACCATTAACCAACTCATCCGCAAACCGCGGCATAAGGTGGTCAAGCGTAATAAGGTTCCCGCAATGGAATCTTGTCCGCAAAAACGTGGTGTCTGCACGCGCGTCTATACGACAACGCCTAAAAAACCAAATTCGGCTCTTCGTAAAGTGGCTCGTGTTCGTCTCACCAATGGTTATGAAGTCACAAGTTATATTCCGGGTGAAGGGCACAATCTTCAGGAACACTCAGTGGTTATGATACGCGGCGGTCGCGTGAAAGATTTACCGGGTGTTCGTTATCATATCATCAGGGGTGTGTTGGATACGCAAGGCGTTAAGGATCGCCGCCAACGTCGCTCCAAATATGGCGCGAAGCGTCCGAAGTAGAGGGTAGTAGCATGTCTCGTCGTCACCGCGCAGAAAAAAGAGATGTCATTCCCGACGCAAAGTATGGGGATATGGTGCTCACCAAATTCATGAATAGCCTTATGCAACACGGCAAAAAATCTTCTGCCGAAAACATCGTCTATGGCGCCTTTGATACCGTGAAAGCAAAACTCAATCGCGAGCCATTAGAAGTATTCCACGAAGCACTTGATAAAATTATGCCAAGTGTAGAAGTGCGTTCGCGTCGGGTGGGTGGTGCAACATATCAAGTGCCAGTGGAAGTGCGCGCTGAACGAAAACAGGCTCTGGCTATTCGCTGGCTCATCACAGCAGCACGCGCGCGAAGCGAAAATTCTATGGTGGAGCGTCTATCAGCAGAAATGATGGATGCTGTAAGTGAGCGCGGCTCTGCCGTCAAAAAACGAGATGATACGCATCGCATGGCGGAAGCAAATCGTGCTTTCTCACATTATCGCTGGTAGTTGGAGAGAATTATGTCACGCACAACTTCCCTACAAGATTATCGCAATATCGGTATCATGGCGCATATTGATGCGGGCAAAACGACAACGACAGAGCGCATTCTCTATTACACGGGCGTTAGCTACAAAATAGGCGAAGTCCATGATGGCGCCGCCACTATGGATTGGATGGAGCAAGAACAAGAACGCGGCATCACGATTACATCGGCGGCGACAACTTGTTTCTGGCGTGATGTGCGCATCAACATTATTGATACACCAGGTCATGTGGATTTCACGATTGAGGTGGAACGTTCTTTGCGGGTGCTTGATGGTGCGGTTGCCGTGTTTGACTCGGTAGCAGGTGTAGAGCCACAATCCGAAACGGTTTGGCGCCAAGCAGATAAATATGCTGTGCCGCGTATGTGTTTCATCAATAAGATGGATAGAATAGGCGCAGACTTTTTCCGTTGCGTTGATATGATAATTGATAGGCTCGGTGCTAATCCTTTGATTGTGCAATTGCCTATCGGTGCTGAAAGTAATTATGAGGGCTTGATTGACCTCGTCAAAATGAAAGAGGTTCTCTGGAAAAACGAAGACCTCGGGGCGGAATATGAATATGGTGATATCCGTGATGAGTTAAAAGACCAAGCGCAAGAATATCGCATCCGCCTTATTGAAGCAGCAGTGGAAATGGACGACACAGCAATGGAAGCCTATCTGGAAGGCAACGAACCAGACGAGGCAACATTGATTAAATGTATCCGTCGCGGCACAATCGGGAAAAACTTTGTGCCTGTGCTTAACGGCACGGCTTTTAAGAATAAGGGTGTGCAGCCTTTGCTAGATGCTGTGGTAGATTTTATGCCATCACCAACAGATGTTGCCGCCATTCAGGGTACTGACCCCAAAACCGAAGCGG
>JAAOIL010000096.1 GCA_015163825.1 Alphaproteobacteria bacterium
AACCACACAAGATAGACATTATCTCGGAGCATGATAATGCGCACCATGCGCGTATCGTGGCAGAGCCGCTAGAGCGAGGCTTCGGTCTAACGTTGGGCAATGCTTTGCGCAGGGTTTTGCTGTCGTCCATTCAGGGTGCGGCTGTTACGGCAGTGCAGATTGATGGTGTGTTGCACGAATTTTCATCTATCGCTGGTGTGCGTGAAGATGTAACGGATATCGTGTTGAACATTAAAAAAATGTCTCTCGCGGCAGAAACAGAAGGCACGAAGCGCCTGACGCTTTCTAAAAAGGGACCGGGTGTTGTGACGGCTGGCGATATTGAAGAGACGGCTAATGTCAAAATTCTCAACCCTGATTTGGTGCTATGCACATTGGACGAAGCGGCAGAGGTGCGGTTTGAGTTTATTGTGAATACGGGCAAGGGCTATGTCCCAGCGGAAAAAAACCGCCCCGAAGATGCGCCGATTGGTCTTATCCCTGTTGATAGTCTTTACAGCCCTATCCGTCGTGTGTCTTACAATGTAGAGAATACGCGTGAAGGGCAAGTGCTGGATTATGATAAACTAACATTGGATGTTGAAACAGATGGCACAATCACACCAGAAGATTCATTGGCACTGGCGGCTCGTATTTTGCAAGACCAGTTGCAAATATTCATCAACTTTGAAGAACCAGAAGTTCGCGTTGAAGAACGTTCTCTGGCAGAAGAAAGTGGTTTCTCGCCTTATCTCTTGAAAAAAGTTGATGAGCTGGAACTTTCTGTGCGTTCTGCAAACTGCCTGAAGAATGATGACATCGTCTATATTGGCGATCTCGTCCAGAAAACAGAAAATGAAATGTTGCGCACCCCTAATTTCGGGCGCAAATCCTTGAACGAGATTAAAGCGATACTAACAGGCATGGGTCTAACTTTGGGGGCAGAAACTCCCAATTGGCCACCTGAAAATATCGAAGAACTCGCTCGCAAATTTGAAGAAAATTATTAAAGGAGAGCGCCATGCGCCACGCTAAAGCAGGACGAAAATTAAATCGCACGGCTTCACACAGGAAGGCACTGCTAGCGAATATGGCTGCGGCACTCATCAAGCACGAGCAAATCATTACCACTTTACCAAAAGCGAAAGCCTTGCGTCCTTATGTTGAGAAACTGGTGACATTGGGCAAAGATGGCTCTTTGAGTGCGCGGCGTCGCGCAATTGCTGGGTTGCGTGAAGAAGAGTTTGCGGTAAAATTATTTGACACACTCGCCACCCGCTATGCAGAACGCAATGGTGGTTATACGCGTGTCTTGAAAGCGGGTTTCCGTTATGGGGATAACGCGCCAATGGCAGTGATAGAATTCGTTGACCGCGATGAAAGTGCGCGCGGGCAAGATTCTGGTCCCGTTATGGTTGATGACGAGGCGGAGGTTTCTGCCTAATCTGCTCTGCCAATCTTCTCTTATAGGGGGGGAGATAAAATGTCGGCTCATCTTTCTCCATATCTTTTTTCAATGGTAGCAATCGGGGGCGCCGTTGGTGCGTCCATTCGTTATGCGATTGCGGTGGCATTGCCTGTTTTTGCAATGGGAACGTTTCCTTTTATCACTTTGGCTATTAACCTTGCGGGTTCGTTTTTAATCGGGCTATTATATGGGTGGCTGGCACGAAGCGGGGGCAATGAAGCGTTGCGGGTGTTTTTAGGTGTCGGCATATTGGGTGGCTTCACCACTTTTTCCACTTTTTCATGGGAGATATTAACTTTGATAGAGCGTCGTGAGATATTATCTGTTGCCCTTTATATAGGGGGATCGCTTATCGGTGGGGTGCTTATGGTGGCTGTCGGGTATTGGCTCAGTAAGGCGGCGGCATAATGGCATCGGGTGTCCGCCATGACGAGGTTAAAAAGCCAGATGATGGTTTGCGCCTTGATAGATGGTTTCGCAAACATTTTCCCGCTCTCACACATGGGCGGCTGGAGAAATTATTGCGACAAGGCAGGGTGCGCCTAGAGGGTAAGCGGGTTAAATCTGCGGCGCGTGTGGTGCAAGGGCAGAAAGTTCGTATCCCGCCTGAGGTTCTACAGATACCAGATGCCAGCGCCTTCCCCATTTCTAATGCCGATGATGAAAAGTTTGCGACACTAGCAAAGGAATTACACAAAGCCATTCTCTATAAGGACGAGGATATTTTGGTATTGAATAAGCCGTCAGGTTTGGCGGTGCAGGGGGGTAGCAAGACACATATCCATGTTGATGCCGCCTTGCCTTATCTCAAAATGGGGGCGGAGGAATCGCCACGCCTTGTGCATCGGCTAGATAAAGATACATCGGGTGTGTTGATATTGGCACGAACGAGGCAGGTGGCACATACCCTAACCAGATATTTTGCGGCACGAGAGGTTGATAAAGTTTATTGGGCATTGGTGCATGGTGTGCCGCGTCCGCTAGAGGGGGCGATTACCGATCCCTTAATCAAAGCGAAAGACGAAGATGGGCAAGAAAAAATGCACCTTGTCAGCCTTGATGAAGAAGAGGCGAAGGAGGCGCATACTGATTTTGCGACAATGGAGAGGGCAGCACCACATTTATCGTGGGTGGCATTTCGTCCTCGCACGGGGCGCACGCACCAGATAAGGGCGCATGCGGCGGCGATAGGGCACCCGATTATTGGTGATGGCAAATATCGCATTAGCGAGAAACAGGCGGGTGGTTTGCTTGCGAAAAAGCTTCATTTACACGCGCGTTCCATTATGATGCCGCGTCTAGGCGGCAAACGTGGTTATTTCACTTGTGTGGCGCCGCTTCGTTCGCACATGGCAGAGAGTTGGGATATATTGGGTTTTGACGAGGCATCGGCAGAGAATCCCTTTCCCGATATATTTAGATAGGAGTATTAGATGCGTTTGGTAGTTTTTGATTGTGATGGCACATTGGTTGATAGCCAGCGCACGATAATTTCGGCGACGGAGGGAACATTGAATGCGTTTGCCGTGCCGCCGCCGCCACGACGGGATATATTATATGCGGTTGGTTTGCCGATAGAGGTTGCGATGCGCCGCCATGCCCCAAATGTTAGCGATGCGGTGCTGGAAAATATCGTGGCAGAGTTCAAAGTGCTTTATCATGATTTATCGCAACAGATGGATAAGGGGCAGATTATGTACCCCAATACGCGGGATTTAATATGCGATTTAGCGGCTATCCCTGATACATTATTAGCGATTGTCACGATGAAATCGCGGCGGGGGCTAGAACGCGTGGTTGATGTTTATGAGATAGGCGATTTTTTCCACTCCCTCAAGACGGCAGATGATGGCGTGGGTAAGCCTGCGCCAGATTTATTATTGGCGGCGATGGCGGAGTGTGGTGTTGATGCGGCGGATACGATTATGGTCGGCGATACAAGTTTTGATATGTTGATGGCGAAGGCGGCTGGCACGAAGGCTTATGGTGTTGCGTGGGGTTATCAAGATGTTGATGAGTTGCAGGAGGCGGGGGCAGATGCCATTGCCGACACACCAGAAGCCTTGCGTCAGTTGTTAGATTTGCCAGAGGCGTTATAGGCAAACTATGGCGAAGCGATTTTATGATTGCGCCGAAGCCCGCACTTATTCTCCTAGCGGGGCTGGTAATCCTAACGAAACTGATTTTGCGATTTACCTTGATGATTCTTTATTGCGAACCCCCGCCAAAGCGCCTTTGCTTGTGCCACATAAAGGTTTGGCAGAAGCGATAGCGGCAGAATGGCAAGCGCAAGGCGAAGAGATAAAGCCTGACACAATGGCATTTATGCGCTTTGCGGCGACAGCGATAGATCGTATCACGCCCGACCCGACTCCAACAATAAAAGAGTTCATCGGTTTTGGGCAAACGGATTTATTGGCATTTAGGGCGACGAACCCTGATAATCTGGTGGCGAAGCAGGCGGCATTATGGAATCCGCCTTTGGCGTGGGCGGCACAAACTTATGCCATTGTGATAGAGCCGACCCAGACATTAAAAACGCCCGCCCCTTCAGAAGAGGCACTGGCACAAGCGGCAACGCAACAGCCATTTAGACTGGCAGGGTTAGTCTATGGCGCGGCTTTGCTAGGGTCTGCGGTGTTGACGCTGGCACTGGCAGATGGCTTTATGGATGCCTCCACCGCTTTTGAGGCAGGGTTTCTGGACGATATTTTCCAGCAAGATTATTGGGGGCAAGATAGCGAAGCCCAAGCACGGCTTGATAAAATTAGACTGGAAATAGAAACGCTAGCGGTCTATTCTGCTTATATCAGGGAGGCATAAAGTGAGAGATATAATTGCGGAATTGGAAGAGCGTCGCCGTGTGGCGCGTATGGGCGGTGGCGAAGAACGCATTGCTGCGCAACACGCAAAAGGCAAACTGACAGCACGAGAACGCATTAACCTTCTGCTAGATCCCGATAGTTTTGAAGAAATAGATATGTTCGTAGAGCATAACTGCCACGAGTTTGGTATGGAGGAACAAAAGATACCGGGCGATGGTGTGGTGACAGGGTGGGGTACTGTTAATGGTCGCCCGATATATGTTTTTGCGAAAGACTTCACGGTTTTTGGGGGGTCGCTATCGCGAGCGCACGCGAATAAAATAAATAAAGTGCAAGATATGGCATTGCGTAATCGTATGCCGATTGTTGGCATTTTAGATTCAGGCGGCGCTCGTATTCAAGAGGGTGTTGATGCTCTGGGTGGTTATGCGGATGTCTTCCAGCGTAATACATTGGCATCGGGTGTTATCCCGCAAATCAGTGTGATTATGGGACCATGTGCGGGTGGCGATGTTTATTCGCCTGCGCTCACTGATTTTATATTTATGGTGCGTGGCACATCTTATATGTTTGTCACGGGTCCCGATGTTGTCAAGACCGTCACCAATGAAGAAGTCAGTGCGGAGGAATTGGGGGGCGCAAAAATCCATACCAGCAAATCTTCTGTCGCCGATGGTGCTTACGATAATGATATTGAGTTGCTCAGTGATTTACGCCGCTTCATAGACTTTCTGCCCCTATGCAACAAGGTTGGGTCGCCCGAAAGACCCGCTTATGATGCCCATGACAGGGTGGAAGAATCGCTGGATACACTTATCCCTGACAATCCTAATATGCCTTACGATATGCTGGAACTGGTCGAAAAAGTGGTAGATGAGAACGACTTTTTTGAAATCCAGAAAGATTTTGCCAAGAATATCATTGTCGGCTTTGGCAGAATTGAGGGACGCACGACAGGGTTTGTTGCCAATCAACCGCTAACATTGGCGGGTGTGCTAGATAGCGATGCCAGCCGCAAGGCGGCAAGGTTTGTGCGTTTTTGTGATTGCTTTGATATTCCGATAGTGTCTTTTGTTGATGTGCCGGGTTTCTTGCCGGGCACAGCGCAAGAATATGGTGGTCTTATTAAGCATGGGGCGAAACTGCTTTTTGCTTATGCGGAGGCAACAACGCCAAAGGTGACGATTATCACGCGCAAGGCTTATGGGGGGGCTTATGATGTTATGGCTTCAAAGCATTTGCGGGGTGATGTTAATTATGCGTGGCCAACGGCAGAGATTGCCGTTATGGGGGCGAAGGGTGCGGTGGAGATTATTTTCCGCAGTGCCATAGGCGATGAAGAGGCGCTGGCGAAACACACACAAGATTATGAGGAGAAGTTTTTAAATCCGTTTGTGGCGGCAGAACGTGGCTATATTGATGAGGTGATACAACCGCATAATACGCGGCGGCGCATTTCGCGGGCGCTGGCTCTTTTACGCAATAAGAATATGGAAAACCCGTGGAAGAAGCACGGCAATATCCCTTTATAATTGGAGTGCCAGAATGTTTAAGAAAATACTGATTGCCAATAGGGGAGAGATTGCGTGTCGTGTTATTCGCACCGCACGGGCGATGGGTATAAAAAGTGTGGCAGTTTATTCCGAAGCCGATGCCCAAGCGTTGCATGTGCAAGAGGCAGATGAGGCGGTGTGCATTGGGGGTGCGGCTGCCTCTGAAAGTTATCTCGTCATAGATAAGATATTAGATGCCATAAAACAAACAGGGGCAGAAGCGGTGCATCCGGGTTATGGGTTTTTAAGCGAGAATAAATCTTTTGCCGAAGCATTGGCGAAAGCAGGGGTGGCGTTCATTGGACCACCCGCCAACGCTATAGAGTCTATGGGGGACAAAATCACCTCCAAAAAATTGGCAGCAGAGGCGGGGGTCAGCATCGTGCCGGGCTATATGGGCGAGATTGGCGATGCCGATGAAGCCGTCAAAATCTCTAACGAAATCGGCTATCCTGTTATGATAAAAGCCTCGGCTGGCGGGGGCGGCAAAGGTATGCGTATTGCGTGGAATGATGAGGACGCCCGACAAGGCTTTCAATCCTCCAAAAACGAAGCCGCCGCAAGTTTCGGTGATGACCGCATTTTCATAGAAAAATTTATCACACAACCGCGCCATATAGAAATCCAAGTCTTGGGCGATAAACATGGCAACACAATCTATTTGGGGGAGCGCGAATGTTCTATCCAAAGGCGCAATCAAAAAGTTATAGAAGAAGCCCCTAGTCCTTTCCTAGATGAAAAGACGCGCAAGGCAATGGGGGCGCAAGCGGTTAAATTATCTAAAGCGGTGGATTATTGCTCGGCGGGTACGGTGGAGTTCATTGTTGATAGCGACCGCAATTTCTATTTTCTTGAGATGAATACGCGTTTGCAGGTGGAGCACCCTGTGACCGAACTCATCACGGGCATAGATTTGGTAGAACAAATGATACGCATAGCGGCGGGGGCAAAGCTAGAGATTAAACAAAAAGATGTATCAATTAATGGGTGGGCGATGGAAAGTCGCCTCTATGCGGAGGATCCTTATCGTGGGTTCTTGCCTTCTACAGGGCGCTTGGTGCGCTATCGCCCCCCACAAGAGGGCACGCGAGGGGGCGTTACCATTCGCAATGATACGGGCGTTTATGAAGGGGGCGAGATTTCTTTATTCTATGACCCGATGATAGCGAAACTGGTGACCCACGCGCCCACACGCACAGGGGCGATTGATGCCATGTCGGGGGCGTTGGATAATTTCCACATCACAGGTATTCGCCATAATATAGATTTTCTGGGTGCGATTATGGCACACACGAGGTTTCGCGATGGTGCCATAACAACGGCTTTTATTGATGAGGAATATCCCGATGGCTTTGCGGGTGCGCCTGCCAATGCGGAGCGTCTGCGGGTATTGGCGGCGATTGCTTATGTCGTACATCAAAAACAAATGTTGCGGGCGGCAAAAACCAGCCAAGTTATGGCGGGGCATCGCCACCATCCAAGCGAGGCATTGATAGCACTTTTAGCGGGAGAGAGTTTCACACTTGCCCCAGATAAGGCGGGGGTTTTAGTTGATGGTGTGGTGGTGCGCCTCCAAACAGATTGGACACCGGGTGATATTTTCTTCCATGCCGCTTTAGAACACGGGCACAGTTCGGTCGCTGTGAAAAATTTGGTGCAGGGTTATCGCCTAACAGGCGGGGGCACGGCGATAGATATTGTCGTGTGTACGCCTGAGACGCAAAACCTGTTTGACTATATGCCTGAACGAACAGATGATATAGGCGGTGCGGCTTTGCTTTGCCCTATGCCGGGTCGTGTTGTATCAATTGAGGTTGCGGTCGGGCAGAATGTCAAAGCAGGTGATGCGCTGGTGGTGGTGGAAGCGATGAAAATGGAAAATATCCTCCGTGCCGAAAAAGATATTACGATTGCAAAAATACTATGCGGGGTTGACGATAAACTCGCGGTTGATGACATCATGATGGAGTTTGAATAAAGTCTTAAATTGCACAAGCAACGCATCATCTAAAGCGGCAATGCTGGCGTTGGGGTGTAAGTCTTTTAACTGCGTCACATCTTGGTCGGCAATGCCACAGGGAATGATACCGTTAAAATTCTCTAAATCCATATCAACATTTATCGCTAACCCATGAAAACTAACCCAACGGCGCACTCGCAACCCTATCGCGCCGATTTTATCCGCACGACCTATACCCTTGCTGGGATTATCAACCCAAATACCAATGCGCCCCTCTGTCGTATGCGCTTGCACATTAAATGTCGCAAGACTAGCAATAACCCATTGCTCTATCTTATGCACGAAAGCACGGACATCTCGCTTTTGTTTGCGTAAATCTAGCATGACATAAACCACTCTTTGTCCGGGTCCGTGATAGGTGTAAGCCCCGCCACGCCCCGCCTTGTAAATAGGGAATTTATTCGGCGCCAATAACTCTTCTGGTTTGGCACTTGTGCCCGCCGTGTAAAGCGAAGGGTGCTGCAAAAACCACAGACACTCTGGGGCATTATCAGATGCTATCGCTGCTGCTCGTGCCT
>JAAOIL010000097.1 GCA_015163825.1 Alphaproteobacteria bacterium
GCTGGGCATTTGCGGGCGTCGCCAAAAGCGATGGGCAGCCTCTCCCGCACCATAAAGTAGGGCGAAGGGCGACAATATATGGGCTTGCCATGTCGGGGTATGTTGCGACCAAAAAGGGGGTTCACGCATTGCCTATCTCCTCTGCAATTGGCGCAAGAGCCTCCTCTATAAGTGGCGCAAGAGCCGTCTCTATAATTGGCGCTAACGCCGCCATTGTTTTTTGTCGTGCGCCCCGCACACTTTGTTCATATTGTGTGGCACATTCTATCATTGTTGTGCAAGTGGCGGGGTTATTTAATAAGTCCAAGACACATTTGGCGAGGGCGGCGGGGGTGGATGCGCGCAATGTCGCTTCGGCTTTATGGAGGGCGACAAAAATCTCTGCGAAATTATCGGTGTGGTCGCCGTGTATGATAGCGCAATTATGACGCACCGCCTCTAAAGCATTATGTCCGCCATAAGGTAAAAATGTGCCGCCCATAGCAACAATCGGCACACAAGCAAACAATATGCCTAACTCGCCCAATGTATCGGCAAGATAGATTTGTGTATCGGCATTTGGTGTTTGTCCTTTGCTGCGTTGGGCAGTGGTGAGATTTTGCGATTCAAAATATGCCGCTAACACATCGCCTCGTTCGGGGTGGCGCGGCGCAATAATGGTCAGGATATTATGCTGTGCGCTTTCTATGATTTTATGGGTTTGGGCGATGAGGGATTCTTCGCCTTTATGGGTGCTGGCAGCAAGCCAATAGGGGCGTTGCCCCAATGTATGGCGTAAGGCGGCAACACTATCAGGGGCGGCGGGTAAGGGGGGGGCATCTAATTTGAGGTTGCCAAAACATTGACTAGCAACACCTAATTGCGTGAAGCGGTCGGCTGCCATTGTATCTTGTGCCAAAACCAAATCCATATAAGAAAGCAACTGCGCAAATGTCGCCCCCAGTTTTTGCCAATGGCGGTGCGATTGCGTTGATAGCCGCCCATTGATAAGCACATGGGCAATGGCGCGGCGATGACAGGCGATGATGATATTCGCCCAAATCTCGCTCTCTACCCGCAAGGCAAGCACAGGCTGCCAGTGGTCTAAAAATCGTGCCACCCATAAGGGCGAGTCAAAAGGCGCATATTGATGTGTGAGGCGACTCTCTATGTGGGGGGGGGCGCTAAAGGTCTTGTGCACAATCCCCGCCGCCGTGCGGGTGGTAGTGGTGAATAAAATATGGGCTTTTGTGCTTGCCAATAAGTCTTCCACCATCGGCAAGACGGATACGACCTCGCCGACACTGGCAGCATGGAGCCAGATTATTTTTGTATGTGTGGGGGGTGTGGTGCTCGCAAACCCTACCGATTCACGCAAGCGATGCCATTCTTGTTTGCCACGCAAGCCGCGCCATAACAATACCCCCCATAAAAGAGGATGGGCACATATCGTCAGCAACCGATAAAAGGTGAGCATATTTTGTCCCTATCGTTTTGTTGGTGCAAACTGATTATTGTAAAGGTCGGTATAGATTCCATTTTGCGCCAATAATGTGTTGTGGTCGCCACTTTCTACAATGCGTCCTTCTGCCATAACGCATATTTTATCGGCATTGATGATAGTGGAAAGCCGATGCGCAACAACCAAAGCACTACGCCCCCGCATCAAAGCGGCGAGGGCATCTTGCACTTGGATTTCAGTCGTGGTGTCTAGTGCTGATGTCGCCTCGTCTAAAAGCAAAATCGGGGGATTGCGTAAAACAGCCCGCGCAATAGCGAGGCGTTGCTTCTGCCCCCCCGATAGGCGCATACCACTCTCGCCCACCCTCGTGTTATAGCCTTCGGGCAATTGCATAATAAAATCGTGCGCCCCCGCCGCCTGTGCTGCACTTTCAATATCGGCACGGCTGGCATCGGGGTCGCCATAAGCGATATTAATCGCAATGGTCTCATCAAAAAGAAAAGGATCTTGCGTGACCAGCCCTGTCGCTTGTCGCAAAGAAGCCAGCGAACACGAAACGATATTTTGTCCGTCAATTTCTATCGTGCCAGAATCCACATCAAAGAACCGCAATAGCGCATTGACAAGACTAGATTTACCAGACCCAGACGCCCCCACCAAAGCCACCGTCTGTCCGGGTGCGATTTCTAAATCAATGCCATTCAAAGCGGGTATATCACGCTCTTTATATTGGAAGACAACCCCGCGAAATACAATGCGCCCCTCTTTTATATAGAGGGCGGGGGCATCGGGGGCATCTTCCACCAAGCGGGGTTGGTCTAATATGGTGAAGATACGCGTCGCCGCCGCCACCCCTTCTTGCAAGCCCGTTTGTAAAGTCGCCACAGCGCGCAATGGCTGATAACTAGCCAGCAAAGCCGTGATGAACCCAATAAACGCCCCCGCCGTGAAATTATTCTCTAATGATTGATACCCGCCATAAAATGCCAACACCCCAATGGCGATCCCCGCTAACATCTCAACGGTGGGGCTGGAGGCGGCTCTTGCGCGCACCGATTTCATCGTATGGTGCAAGACATTATTTATCACCACCGCCGCCCGCTTTAGCTGGCGGTCTTCTTGTCCGTATGATTTGACGATGCGTAGCCCATGCAGCATTTCGCTCAAATAGGTAGAAAGATGACTGGTTTCCTCCAGCCCTTTGCGGGACGATTTGCGAGTCACTTTACCCAGCCGCCGCATCATAATCAAAGCACCGGGAATGACAATCAGTGTATAGGTCATCGCCATACCCCAATTAATGGCGAACATAAAAACCGTCAAAGCCACAACGGTCAAAACATTACGTGCCAAAGTAATAACGGTATTGATGATATTATCGCGCACCCGCACGACATCGGTCATAAAGATTGAGATATAATCCCCCGTATGGCGTTGATAGACACTGGCAATATCACTATGAATAAGATTGCGGATAATATTCAATTGCATCGCCGCCAATGCCTTCTGCCCGACATAAGACATAGCGATATTGCTGGTATAAGTCGCCCCCGCCCGAATAAAAGAGATAATGATAATCGCAATCGGCACAAGCACGAGCATTGTTTTATCACGCTCCACAAAAACATGGTCTATCATTTGCTGTATCAGCCATGGCAAAGCCCCTGTGCTAATCGCGATAACAACATTGGCGAGCGTGGCAAATACCAATATCGCCACATAAGGACGCAAAAACCCGCGTATAATGCGTTCGCCAACCGCCAGTGTCCGCGAGCGACGGCGATGATATAGTTGGGCTAATTTATGCTCGTCCATATTATAATCCTGCTAAGGTCATACTTTCTATAAGAAGGCTAGGGGCATTGACGCCGCCCCGAAATTGTAAATCTTGCGCTGGTGTCATATTCATAAACATCTCTTTGAGATTGCTGGCAATGGTAATCTCGCTGACAGGAAAAGCGAGTTTTCCCCCCTCCACCCAAAAGCCAGACGCTCCCCGACTATAATCGCCAGTGACACCATTTACGCCCATACCAATCAGTTCTGTAACATAAAAGCCTTCGTCCATATCTGCTAATAAAGCGTCATGGGGGCGGGTGCCTTCTTGCATATAGAGATTGGTGGGCGCTGGGCTGGGAGGACCGCCAATGCCGCGCGCCGCACGTCCATTGCTTTTTGTGTCTAATTGTCGTGCCGTGCTACAATCTAGAAACCAAGTGGTTAGCCGCCCATCTTGCACAGGCTGTAGACACGCAGGTGCCACGCCCTCGCCATCAAAAGCGGAAGAGCCTAACCCCCGCACACGATGCGGGTCATCTATGATTTGGATATGGTCGGGCATAATCTGTGTGTCTAGGGCATCGCGTAAAAACGATGTGCCGCGTGCCACTGCCGCCCCTGATATAGCGCCCGCCAAATGCCCCAATAAAGAAGACGACACACGCGTGCTAAAGAATACAGGTGCTTTTTGACTTTTAACTTTGCGCGGATTCATGCGTTCTATGGTGCGTTGTGCGGCACGATTACCGATTATGCTTGGCGTTTCTAAATCCGCTAAATAGCGGGTGCGATGTATGGCATAATCGCGTTGCATATTTTGCCCTTGTCCGGCGAGCACGGCGCAACTCAAAGAAAAACTTGTGCCGCTTTCTTCGGCAGCAAACCCTTCTGAACTGACAAGGGCGGTGGTGCTTTTGCCCCAAGAAGCGTGTGCCCCCTCTGAATTGGTTATGTCTTTGTGCGCTCTGGCGGTGTCTTCTGTTTCAATGGCGGCGGCGAGTAAATCTTTGGCAGAGGCTTCGTGGGGGTCTGCCAGATCAAGGGTTGCCCCAAGAGTAAGGCTGTCTTGTGCCAATAATGTTTTTGGCGCAAGCCCACAATAGGGGTCGGGCAAGGCGGCACGCGCCATATCCACCACGCGTTCGCTCAAACGTGTCAGCCCCGCTTCATCTGTGGTGGAACCCGATACAAAGGCTTGGCTCTGTCCGATGATAGCGCGCACCCCAACATCACGACTTTCGGCACGTTCGCTATCTTCCAGCACGCCCATACGACACGAAACCCCCAGCGATATGCTCTCGCTGACTAAAGTGTCGGCGGCATCGGCACCTTGTGCCATAACCATTTCTATCAATTTGTTTGCTAGACGAATGTTAGCGGAACTGGTGCGGGTCATAGACATTTTATCCGACTATCGGGACTGCGGGGAAAAGCCATCGCTAAAATTACCAGCGAGGCGAGATCTGCGTTTGCGTCCGTTATGGACAATCGTGCCGCGCTTATCGTCATCATTATGGCGCGAGGCGGCGTGATTTAAGACATCCCAATAATTGGCGGCGATTTCCATTTTTACCCCCAACCCTTGCGCTATCATAGATCTGTGCAAAAACGGCAGACGATAACAGGGAATGTGCATAATGGCGTGATGTTCCACATGATAATTCACCCAATAGGGCGCGAGGAAACTACGCATAAGCCATCCCGCTTTTGTGGTGCGGGCATTGCGTAAAGAATCGTTATTATCAGGCACGAAAGCGTGTTCGGCAATGTTGCGAATGCGGGTAATCAACATATGCCATGTCATAAACGGCAATAGCCATAAGATAAAATAAAACGACCAATGAAACACCAGCGCCACACTCGCAAATATTATGGCGTTGGTGAGTATCGCGCCTTTCATTTTAGCCCCAAAATTTTCTACTCTGCTTTGTAAAGTCCTGCCCTGCCAAGCATTGAATAATTGCGCCTTGCGTTGGTGATATGCCGTCTGCCCACTTAAATCACGAATGACTTTGCGCCACAGGCTCTTGCGGGTAATGGGGAAGGGTGCTGATAATATAAGGTCGGGGTCGTCTTCTTGTTGGGTGTTGAAATGGTGCAGTAAATGATAACGCCGATAAGCATCGGTTCGTGCCATTAAAGGAAAAGCACATAACCAATCGCTAACGCTATTATTCCAAGATAGAGTGCGAAACAAAGCATTATGTGCCGCATCATGCATCAACACTGCCAGCCCTAACTGCCGCGCCCCTATCAAAGCCACCGCCAGTAAAAAAGTAAACGGATTCGGGAAATAATAAAATAAAGCCATCGCCAGAAAAATAACCCCCCACGCATGGGCAACGAGTGCCAGTCCAATAAAATCGGAACGTTGGCGGATATGTGCCAATGTCGCCTCATCAACGAGGCTCTTAATCGGCAGTGATGGTGCAGTTTTCTTTATCATAGGCGCAAGTATAGGATATTTGCGCCCGCTTTTGCACCCCTAAAAAATCTCCCCTAGAAAATCCCCAAGAATAAAGCCCCTGCGATGATAGCCCCTGTATCACGATTGCTACGGAATTGGCGCAAACACGAGGCGGGGTCGTCTATATCTAGCAAAATGATTTGATAAGCCAGATGCCATGCGGCGATGCTCCACCCGACCCAGAACAATATCTGCAAGCCCGCCAGCGATGCCACAATCGCCAAGCATAATAATGTCGCACCATAGCAAAGCCATAAAGCGGGTTTGGTAGCACCCCCCCATAAGCGGGCAGTGCTTTTGACCCCGATAAGAGCGTCGTCTTCTTTGTCTTGGTGTGCATATATAGTGTCATAGCCAATCGTCCAAAATATGGCGGCACAATAAAGCGCAAGGGCGGCAAGACTTATATCATTTGCGAAAGCGGTATAGCCAAGCCACACCCCCCAATTAAAAACCACACCCAACACACATTGCGGACACCAAAAAAGGCGTTTCGCAAAAGGATAAAACACCACAAGCGATAATGACGCAAAGCCTAGCCCAATCGTCAGCGCATTGAATTGCAATAATACCACCAAGCCGACTAAACATTGTGCCGCTAGAAATAGCCATGCCGCATGGCGTGAGACCATTCCAGAAGGTAAAGGACGACCGCTCGTGCGTGCGACTTGGGCATCTAAATCATGGTCAATCAAATCATTTAAAGTGCAACCCGCGCCGCGCATCGCAATCGCCCCCACTGCGAATAACAATATCATCTGCCAATCAGGGTAAGCCTGTATGTCGCGTGCCGCTAATGCCAATCCCCACAGGCACGGCAGAAACAATAACCACACACCGATAGGGCGGTCATACCGCGCCAGAAGCGCAAAGCCGTGCCACGAGGCGGGTAAATAGCGCAACCATTCTCCATAGAGACTATCGCTCGGTTGTGAGGGGTGCTTTTGAGGGGGCATATTTATTATCGTTTCTTTCCATCTTTTGTTATAAGGGAAATAACTCTAGCAGTAGGTTTATAAAATGTCATCACTTCAACGCCTTTATGTTTCAGAAGATTTATGCGCCAATGCCGCCGTGATAATGGCAGAGGCACAAGCCCATTACATCCGCAATGTGATGCGTATGCAAACGGGTGATGCCATATTACTCTTTAATGGACGCGATGGCGAATGGCGTGGGGTGCTAGAAATCATCAATAAAAAACAAGTGCAAGTGGTGCTGCAAGCGCAAACGCGTCCGCAAATACCCGCCAGCGATATATGGTTGTTGGTCGCCCCAGTCAAGCGAGCACGGCTAGATTACCTCGCCCAAAAAGCCACTGAAATGGGGGTGTCTCGTCTGGTGTTTATGCTCACCCACTATACAGACAATAAGCATGTAAAACTAGATCGCATCCGTGCCAATACCATAGAAGCCGCAGAGCAATGTGGTCTTTTGAATATCCCCGCCATAACCGCCCCGCTAGATATAGCAGAGGCATTGGCGCTATGCGAAACCCGCCCCCTCATCTTTTGTGATGAAGCACAAGCAGAGAGGGAGGCAGATTCTATCAATTGGAATTCTATCGCCACCCCTTGTGCTGTGGTGGTAGGACCAGAAGGCGGGTTCTCTGAGAGCGAGCGTGATTTACTCTATGCGCAGCCAGCGATTTTCGGGTTACGCTTGGGGCGGCGCATCTTGCGTAGCGATACGGCTGTGGTGGCGGCATTAACATTGGTGCAAAATTATATTGGCGATTGGCACGAATAGTCTTATGGCTAGAATAACAAACTGAAAGAGAGAGAAAGAATAGCGATGCCTGATATTTTAGAAAACACAAATATTTTGGAAAGCACTGATGCTTTGAAGGCATGGATGGAGGCAGGCAGCACCCCTCGTGATGCGTGGCGCATAGGCACGGAGCATGAGAAATTGGGTTTCCACCGCGATAAATTTACGCCTTTGCCTTATGGGGGAACGCAGGGTATCCGTGCGATGCTAGAGGGATTGATGGCGTATGGCTGGCGTGGCAAATATGAGGAGGGTGAGATATTGGTGGGGTTGGTGCGTGATGATGGTGCCTCCGTCACACTAGAACCCGGCGGTCAGTTGGAGTTATCAGGCGCCCCCTTAGCGACCATTCATCAAACTTGCGAGGAAATAGATGCCCACTTAAAAGAAGTGCATGAAGTGGCGACACCGCTAGAGCAAGCCTATTTAGGTGTTGGGTATTCCCCGCTTTGGACTTTACCCGCCGCCGCCCAGATGCCGAAAGGGCGTTATAAACTTATGCGTGATTATATGCCGCGCTGTGGCACACGCGGGCTAGAGATGATGCACCTTTCTTGCACCGTGCAAGTCAATTTAGATTTTGCAGACGAAGCCGATATGGTTGAGAAACTGCGTATTGGTTTGGCATTGCAGCCTGTTATCACGGCTCTTTTTGCGAATTCTCCGTTTGTGGGGGCTGTGCCGTCTGGCAATATATCGGAACGTGGCTGTGTGTGGCAGCAGACAGATAATGTCCGCACAGGTATGTTGCCACTCGCCTTTGCGCAAGGATTTGGGTTTGAACATTATGTGGATTATGCTCTTGATGTGCCGATGTATTTTGTTATTCGCGATGGTGTGTTTATTAATTGCTTGGGCGCAAGTTTCCGCGATTTCTTGGACGGCAAATTAGAAGCCCTGCCAAATGAAAAACCAACGGCAGAAGATTGGGAAAGTCATTTAACAACACTCTTTCCCGAAGCACGAGTAAAACGCTATATAGAAATGCGGGGCGCCGATAGTGGTGTGCGTGGTGCTTTGTGTGCCTTGCCCGCTTTATGGGTTGGGTTGTTATACGATAGCACCAGTCAATCGCAGATTGCCGCTATGATAGCCGATTGGACGCAAAGTGAGCGTGAAACACTTTATCGCCAAGCGCCAGTGCATGGGTTTGCAACCCCTTTCCGTGATACGACTTTGCTGGCATTGGCACGGCAGATTTTGGATATTGCCGAGGCGGGGCTGGCTCGTCGTGCTTGTGGTAATGGGGCAGGTCTGGCGGACGAGACTATGTATCTCTCTTATTTGCGCGAGATGACAGATAGCGGACAAAATCTATCCGATAAACTCCTCCATGCCTTCCATAACGAATGGCAAGGCGATATCCACCCGATATTCAAGGAATTATGTCTCTAAATTAGCGGTTTGTTATTGCCGTTGTGCCCATTTGAATTGCTTCGCCAACATCATCCGCCCAGACGATAGGTCTAGCATATTCAATAAACATATACCCTCTTACGTGATGCCAGACTGCCACCCCATCTTGGTTGGAGTTCAATATTTCATATCCGAATAGAGGTAAGTGTTTGATTTTATCTTTTGGTATTGGAATATATGGCATAAAAATTATGCAGCATTCAAATTCTTGAAATCCACCGTATAGGACTGTGTGGGGCGTGCGCCTGTTGCAATAACCCGAGTACGAGTTTCAATTTTTTTGCTATCAAGGACAAATAAACGAATATAATCGGCTATAATATCTTTTGCAGAGGTCGCCGCTTGTTTCTCTGTATCTCTAAAAATAAAAAAAGCAGGCGCAATTGGGCGGTGCGCAAAAAACTCACCCGCATCATTTTGACCAATGATAAAATTATAATTTTTATTAAAATCGTTATCATCTAAGTCTAGATTATAAGAAGCGATAGATTTTTGATCTATTGTATCTAAATCAGTCATAATTTTCTCCTTTGTTATATGAATCTTACTTTATGAATATCGCCTCGTCAATAAATTTATACCTATTTTACCCTTTTGCGTGGGATTTTTGTATATATTGTTTGATATATTTGCAATATTGTATATTTGCATATAAGATATTGCATATAAGCAATGAGGCACTTATGAAAAAATTAGATTGGGACGATTTACGCTTTTTTCTAGCGGTTGCGGCGGCGGGTAGTTTATCGGCGGCGGCGAGGGCGCTAGATGTCAATACGACAACGGTTTTGCGGCGCATAGCAAATCTGGAGGAATCGTGCGGGACACGCCTATTTGAGCGGTTACGGGTTGGCTATAAACTGACCCCTGCTGGCGCGCAGTTTTTGGAGCGATTAGAGCCAGTGGATAGTCGTTTATCGTCTTTATTGCGTGATTTTCATGCGGAAACTGGGGATTATCGGGGCGTCGTGCGTTTGGGGGCAAGCGATATGCTGGCTTCGCAATTATTGATGCCGTCTATGGCAGATTTTCAGGCGCAACACCCCGATATTGGCGTGGATATTGTCGCAGATGCCCACCCATTGGGGGGTCGTGATGCGCTTCATCAAACACGGGTGGTGCATAATGAGCGTGATGTGGATTTGGCGTTGCGCTTAGCACGACCGATACAGGGGGATATGTTGGTGCGCAAACTAGCCGATATTGCCTATGGGCTTTATGCGAGCCCTGCCTATCTCAAGCAATATGGCAAGCCAGAAGTGGGAGATTTGGCGGGGCATAAGATTATTGGCTTTGCCGCAGATGATAGACCATTAGGACCAGTCTGGTGGCTCAATCGTGCCGAGCGTAATGGCGAAGTCGTTATGCGGGCAGGGGCGGCATCGGTGCGCTGTGCGGCGGCACAAGCGGGTATCGGTATTGTCGCTTTGCCTCTGTTTTATGGTAAATTATACGAAAAAATAGGAAAAATAGGACAATTAGCCCCGATATGTGGCGCAGATGTTGTCGGCACATTAGAACTCTGGCTGCTGGCACGTAATGATATGGCAAAACTCGCCCATATAAGAGCCGTGATGGATTTCACCATCGCAACAATCCACGCCCAGACCAGCATTTTGGCGACAGGTCTATAGAGCGAACAAATGACTTGCAAAGCCCTGTTTGCTTGCTATAACAAAAACATAGCAAGACTTTGGAACGGAAAATGAAACAGACACAAACGATAATAAACGATACTATTTTATCAACACGATTTATCGTGCGTGATCGTGCGTCTGTATTTTGCGTGCCTCATATTTTCAACCTCCTCCTTATCAGCCCCTGATTGATGTCGTCCATTGGGACGTCGGGTCAGGGGATAACGATAAGAGAGATTTCAATGACATGAAAATATGAAAAAGGATGAAAACGATATGACCCAAGATAACAAACAAACACCAATAAGCCAAAATACAGACGAAGGTCGCGTATTTATATTTGACACAACTTTGCGTGATGGCGAGCAATCGCCGGGGGCGTCTATGACGATGGAAGAAAAATTGCAAATAGCAGAAATGCTAGATGCAATGGGCGTCGATATTATTGAAGCCGGTTTCCCCATTGCGTCTAATGGTGATTTTGAAAGTGTGCAACAAGTTGCGCTTTTGGTTAAGAATGCGCAAGTGTGTGCGCTGGCGCGTGCGGGAAAAAAAGATATTGATAGAGCGGGGGACGCTTTGCGTAAAGCGCACGCCCCACGCATACATACTTTTATTTCCACCAGCCCTGTGCATATGAAATACAAATTGAAAATGGAAGCGCAAGATGTTTTGGAGATGGTGGCTTCTTCTGTGACCCATGCCCGCCACTATACAGATAATGTGGAATGGTCGCC
This sequence comes from Alphaproteobacteria bacterium, assembly GCA_015163825.1. Classification (GTDB taxonomy): domain Bacteria; phylum Pseudomonadota; class Alphaproteobacteria; order RS24; family RS24; genus JAAOIL01. The sequence continues at coordinate 11,248 of JAAOIL010000097.1, forward strand.
CGAAGATGCGACACGCACCGATAAAGATTTCTTGTGTGCCGTGGTGGAAACGGCGATTAAAGCGGGGGCGACCACTATCAATATCCCAGACACAGTGGGCTATACAACCCCTCAAGAATATCACCAGATTATCACAATGCTGCGCGAACGTGTGCCTAATATAGACAAAGTGATACTTGCCACGCATTGCCATAATGATTTGGGCTTGGCAGTGGCGAACTCGCTTGCGGGTGTGGCAGCAGGGGCGCGCCAGATAGAATGCACAATCAATGGCATTGGCGAACGCGCTGGCAATGCCGCCTTAGAAGAAGTGGTGATGGCATTAAATGTGCGCCAAGATATTATGCCACAATGGACGGGTATCAAAACACAAATGCTCGCCCCCGCCTCTAAACTTGTATCGGCAGTGACGGCATTTCCCGTGCAATATAATAAAGCGATTGTCGGACAAAATGCTTTCGCCCATGAAAGTGGAATCCACCAAGATGGTATGTTGAAACACAACCAAACTTACGAGATTATGACACCAGAAAGTGTCGGCATTTCAAAAAGTTCTTTGGTTATGGGTAAGCATTCTGGTCGCCACGCCTTTAGAGAAAAAATATCCGAACTTGGTTATCGCCTTGGGGATAATCAAGTGAAAGATGCTTTCGTGCGCTTCAAAGATCTGGCAGACCGCAAGAAACATATTTTTGATGACGATATTATCGCTTTGGTTGATGATGAATTCGCTAAAGGTGGCGATAGTATTCGCCTTGTGTCTTTGTCTGTTGTCAGTGGCACGGAAGAAGCGCAACGGGCGCATCTGGTGCTTGAGATTGACGGCGTACAATCGGAGGTGGAAAGCATTGGCGATGGTCCTGTTGATGCGCTATTCACAGCGATAAAAACATTATTCCCGCATGAGGCGGTGTTGCAACTCTATAAGGTTGCTGCCGTCACACAAGGCACAGATGCGCAAGCCGAAGTCAGTGTGCGCCTAAGCGAGAATGGAAAAAGCGTTATTGGGCGCGGGGCAGACACAGATACGATGGTTGCCTCGGCGCGTGCTTATATAAGTGCGCTCAATAAGCTTGTCATTAAACGTCAACGCCAAGCCCCCGATAGTATGTCGGCATAAAAACCTCGTCATAATGGTGAGGGATGAAAGGAGATAGAAATGTTTAATAGAATACTAGGTATGTTTTCTGCCGATATGGCTATTGATTTAGGCACGGCGAATACCGTTGTCTATGTGCGCGGACGCGGCATTGTGCTGGACGAGCCGTCAGTGGTGGCGATATTTGAACAGCAGGGTCGCAAACGTGTTCTCGCTGTCGGTGAAGAGGCGAAGGTGATGCTGGGGCGGACGCCGGGCAATATCAAAGCCATTCGCCCTATGCGTGATGGTGTGATTGCCGACTTTGATGTCACGGAAGAGATGATTAAACATTTCATACATAAGGTGCATGACAGACGCACATTTGCGACGCCGCGTGTGATTGTGTGTGTGCCGTCAGGGGCAACAGCGGTGGAGCGCCGCGCGATTCAAGAAAGTGCGATGTCGGCGGGGGCGCGCAGTGTGTATCTGATAGAGGAGCCTATGGCGGCTGCCATCGGGGCTGGTCTGCCTGTAACAGAGCCGACAGGGTCTATGGTGGTTGATATTGGTGGTGGCACGACAGAAGTGGCAGTGCTATCGCTTGGTGGTATTGTTTATGCGAAGTCGGTTCGTGTTGGGGGCGATAAAATGGACGAGTCAATCATCGCCCATATTCGTCGCAAATATAATCTGCTCTTGGGGGAATCAAGTGCGGAGCGTATTAAAAAACAAGTTGGTTCTGCCACGCGTCTTTCTGTTGAAGGCGAGGATAGCTATATCAAAGTTAAAGGGCGCGACTTAATGAATGGTGTGCCACGCGAAGTGTCTATCTCACAAGATGAAGTGGCAGAGGCATTAGCCGATCCCGTCAGCGAAATTGTTGAGGCGGTTAAGGTGGCACTAGAAGGCACCCCACCAGAACTAGCGGCAGATATTGTTGATAAGGGCATTGTGCTTACAGGTGGCGGGGCTTTGCTCAAAAACCTAGATACACATTTGGCGGAAGAAACAGGACTGCCGGTTTTTGTTGCCGATAAGGCTTTGTCGTGTGTCGCCCTTGGCACGGGTCAAGCGTTAGAGCACTTAAAAGAGATGAAGCACATTTTATCGGAGACTTATTAGGTTAAGTAAAAATGGCAAGGCTTGGGTCAAGAGGGCGGCGCGGACGCGCGATAAGCGCAACAGGGATTGCCGTTTTATGTATTCTGGCAGCCTTTTTCTTCTTGGTATTCGTGCCGCGCAAGACGGCTTGGGTGTATTGGCTAGAAAATAAAACCACCGCCATAATGACACCGCTTTATAGTGTGGCGTCTGCGCCTTTTCAAAAAATACGTGAATGGCAAATGGATTGGTCAAATTTGCTAGATGCCCACGAACAAAATGAGGCGTTGCGTGGTGCTAATAAAACATTGAATAACCGCTTGGGTGAGTTGGATTTAATGCGGGCACAATTGAAAAAATACCAAGACTTATTGGCACTGCCGCTAGAGCCAGATTTACGCATGGCATCGGCGCGGGTGGTGGCAGATTTGAATAGCCCCTTCGTGCATACATTGCTTGCCAATAATGGTAGCCGCGCTGGTATTGCAAAAGGGCAAGCGGTTATCGGGGCGCATGGGCTTGTCGGACGGATATTTTCTAGCAATAATAATGCGGCGCGCATTTTACTCCTGACCGATTTCAATAGTCATATCCCTGTCATCACCCATGATGGCGCGACACGCGCTATACTATCGGGGCGTAATCAGGCTGTGCCTATTTTATCATTTTTGTCCCGCCAAGCGACATTGGCAGATGGCGACCAGATTGTAACATCGGGGGCGGGCGGGTATTTGCCAGCCGGCATACCTGTTGGCACAATCACGATAGAAGATAATCAGCCACACATTATGTTGCACGAAGATTTAACGCATTTAGATTATGTGCGTATCATCTTATCGGCACAGATAAAATAGCGGGTATTGTGTAATGTCTTATGCAACAGAAAAATCCTCTACCCTTATAGATAATGGCGTCTTTTATCTGGGTATGCTTGTGTTGGTCTGGGTGGGCGGCATTTATAATTGGCAAGGCTGGTTATCGGGGCTAGATATTGGCTTGCCCTTTGTGCCGTTATTTATTTTGGCACGACAAAGCAATAGCAAACTCGTCCCCTTATTTGTTTTGGCATTGGGCTTATTCAAAGATGTATTGGGCGGCACACCTTTTGGGTTTTGGGGGTTATTGTTTATCACTTTTTATGTGCTTATTTATGCGATGCAAAGATTGGTAAGCGTTGAAGGTTATAGGGAGCAATGGATGAGTTTTGCGCTCAATATCGGGATTATTTACACGATTGCGTTTGCGATTGCTTTGGGGCGCCAAGATATAACGGCTTCTCCTTTGGCGATGATTATCTCGGCGCTTGCGACTTGTCTTTTTTATCCGTTGATTGCGTTATTGTTCCGCCTCACACCAGCGATGATTGGCGAGGAATAGTTGATGCACCTCACCGAACCAGATGACATAGATTTTAATCGCCGCTCTTTACTGATGTTGGTCGGTCAGATGGGTTTGTTTGGTGGTTTATTGTGGCGGCTGCAATATCTACAGATTGAGCAAGCCAAGATTTATAAGAATTTGGCAGAAGCCAATCGTGTTGATTTCCGCCCTGTTGCTGCGCCGCGCGGCATTATCTCTGATAGGAATAATATATTGCTGGCAGATAATGACTATAACCTCACCGTTGATTTTATCCCCGAACAAGCCGATGATATAGAGGCGGCGATTGCTGATCTAAGTGCTGTGCTTAATCTATCGCCTGCGCACCAAAAGGATATATTGAAGCGTATTGCGCGCGCCCCTGCCTTTCGGGCGGTAGAGATTGATGACATGCTTTCATGGGATAGTTTCGCGCGCCTTCACCTTAACTTGCCTTATCTGGCGGGGGTGGCACCGCGTGTTGGGGATTTGCGGATTTATCCTTATGGCAAGGCGACGGCTCATATTCTGGGCTATATGGGGGCGAAAACCAAGCAAGATATTGCGCGTTATGGCAACACCCCCGCCGACCATATCGGTAAGGATGGTATAGAGCGACAATATGAAAAAGCCTTACGCGGACGCGCAGGGGCGCGGCAGCTAGAAGTGAATGCACGAGGGCGCACCGTGCGTCAAATATCTAATAATGATGGCACACCCGGCAATGATTTACGCCTGACCATAGATATTCGCTTGCAAGAATTCACGCGCAAACGTTTGGGTAGTCGGGCGGGTTCTGTGGTGGTGCTTGATGTCCATAGTGGTGAAGTTCTAACGATGGTTTCTGCCCCGACTTACGACCCGAACCAACTCTCGCATGGTATTGATAATGCCAGTTGGCAAAAAATGGTAACGCATGAAAAGAAACCACTTTTGAATAAAAGCATTGCGGGTCTTTATGCGCCGGGTTCCACTTTTAAGATGATTGTTGCCCTAGCAGCCTTAGAGGCGGAGGTGATAAAGACCGATGAAAAAATTCATTGTGATGGCACATTTCATTTTTCTGATGAGATATTTCACTGCTGGCAAAAAGAGGGGCATGGCTCTATGACATTAGAGACAGCGCTAGAACAATCTTGCGACACATATTTTTATGACATAGCGGTGCGCACGGGTATTGATAAAATAGAAGAGATGGCGAAACGTTTTGGCTTGGGTCGCCCGACAGGGATAGATTTAATGGGCGAGCAAGGTGGTGTTGTGCCGGGTCGTGATTGGAAGCGGGCTAATTATGAAACGCAATGGTGGTCGGGCGAGACGGTGATTGCGGGTATCGGGCAGGGTTTTTTATTGAGCACCCCTTTGCAACTTGCCAGCATTATGGCGATGATTGCGAATGGCGGGCGTTATATCACGCCCTTTATAGCCGCGCCTTTGCCCGTCTATGGCACAGATGAGGTGGCGACTCCTGAACATTTGCGCCTTATTCGCCGTGCTTTATATCGTGCTGTTAATCGCCCTAAAGGCACGGCGTATCATTCTTCATTATTGGTGCGGGGGCAACGCATGGCGGGCAAAACAGGCACGGTGCAGGTGCGGCGTATCACACAAGAAGAACGCGAAAGCGCAGGCGGCGTTATCGCCAATGCCGACCTTGATTGGCGATTGCGCGACCATGCTTTATTTGTTGGTTATGTGCCACACGATAAACCACGCTATGCCATATCTGTTGTCATAGAACATGGCGGGGCGGGGGCATCAGTGGCGGCACCGATTGCGCGTGATATTATGCATCATCTCTTATCATTAAAGCCCGCACCGCAACCTTTTGTGGCAACAAATGTGGAGGACGCATGAATTTTCATTCCTTAAAAGCATTGCGCAATCTTAATTGGGCACTTATTTATTCCATATTAGCATTAGGCTTGATAGGGGTGGCAGTGCTTTATTCTGTTGCCGATAGTGATTTCGCCTTGTGGAGTTTGCAACATAGTGCGCGGCTAGGGTTTGGTATGATATTGATGTTCACGATTGCTTTGATGGATGTCAGGCTGCTTTATGCGTCCGCCTATGTCTTATTCATTGTGCTGCTGATTATGTTGATAGGTGTGGAAGTGGGTGGCACGCGTTCTATGGGGGCGCAGAGATGGCTTGATTTAGGATTTTTGCGGGTGCAACCTTCGGAGTTTATGCGTATCGGTTTAATTCTAGCACTGGCGCGCTATTATCAAACCCGACACCCGCTTGATGTCAGCAAATTACAAAATCTAATCATGCCTGCGATTTTTATTATCACACCCGCCGTTCTTATTTTTAGACAGCCCGATTTAGGCACATCTATTATGCTGGTGCTAACGGGTTTAGGTGTTTTATATCTAGCAGGGGTGAATTGGCGTTATTTTGCCGTTGGTGGTGTCAGCATTGCGGCGGCAATTCCTTTTATCTGGCAAACATTGCTACCCTATCAAAAACAAAGAGTGCTGGTATTTCTTAATCCGGAACAAGATCCGCTCGGTTCGGGTTATCATATTATTCAATCCAAAATAGGTATCGGGTCGGGGGGATTATCAGGCAAAGGCTTTGGGGAAGGCACACAAAGCCGCCTCAACTTTTTGCCCGAAAAACATACCGACTTTATATTCACTATTTTTGCCGAAGAAATGGGTTTTATCGGGGGGATTGCTCTGTTATTGCTATTTGTGTTGGTGATATTCTTGCACTTCAATATCATCGCGCGCCTGCGCAATCCCTTCTCTAGGCTATGCGTTGGGGGCATGGGCTGGGCGTTATTTGTCTATGTCTTTGTCAATCTGGCAATGGTGATGGGGCTTTTACCTGTGGTGGGGGTTCCCCTGCCTTTTATCTCTTATGGGGGAACTTCGCTCTTGACCTTCCTCCTCGGGATTGGTGTAGTATTATGTGTGGAGCGACAATCAATGACGGAACTGCCTCGTTCATAGGCGGGCTATCTTAAAGGGAGACGATAATGAAACGGATATTAAAACTGCTATTAGTGGCATTGGTAATTATATCAGGCGTGGTTGCGGTGCGCACCTATATACCAGCGCAAGCCCCGCAAGCGGGAACGCCTTATGTGTTTGAACCAGATGCGGGGGCAATCGCCCAAATCATGAGCGAAGCGGTGGGTTATAAAACCATTTCTTATGGGCGTGATAAACCGACTTCGGCGAAAGAGCTAAAAGCCTTTCATAGATTTTTGCGGCGCAAGTTTCCGCTTGTGCATAGAAGGCTAACGCATGAGGTCGTTGCGGATTATTCTTTGCTTTATACTTGGAAAGGCAGTGCGCCTACACAAAAGCCTGTTGTGTTATTGGGGCATTTGGATGTCGTGCCTGTTATTCCCGCACAATGGAAGCAACCGCCTTTTAAGGGTATTATAAAAGACGGCTTTATCTGGGGTCGTGGCACACTTGATAATAAGGTGAATATCGTTGGCATTTTATCGGCGGCGGAGGCGATGTTGCGTGAAGGCAAAACCCCGACACGCACGATTTATTTTGCCTTTGGACACGATGAAGAGCAAGGCGGATTAGACGGTGCGCGTGCCTTAGCCAAAGTGTTAAAAACGCGCGGTGTGCAAGCAGAGTTCGTGCTTGATGAGGGTGGTGCGGTGACATCTGGTGTGTTGCCAGGTTCCACAACACGCATGGCAGTGATTGCCCCTGCGGAGAAGGGTATTGTCACGCTCACGCTTACAGCACCCGGCGATGGTGGGCATTCTTCCACCCCACCCGCCCAGACGGCGATCGGTATATTGGCGGCGGGGATTACTAAATTGGAAGCCAATCAGTTCCCGCGTGATTTTTCTCACACAAAAACCTTTTTTGAATCTATCGCTGATGACTTCGCTTTGCCTCTGCGGATTGTGATGAAAAATCTATGGCTGTTTGAGCCTGTGGTGATGTTTTCCCTGCGCAATGATTTTCAAGTGCAAGCGGGTATGCGCACAACAACGGCGGCGACGGTTATTGCGGGTGGCGTGAAGTCTAATGTGCTACCAATCCGTGCCACGGCGAAAGTGAATTTTCGTA
>JAAOIL010000098.1 GCA_015163825.1 Alphaproteobacteria bacterium
AAGAATCGCCACGCCCACACACTAGGCGGAAACCGCGAGGTGGGGGAGTCTCATATAGGGAAAGGGAAGGGTTATAGTTTAAGAATTATGCTTGCCCTTGATTCACGCCCATTCGGGCGTTAGGGCTACGCAAGGGATAGGTTTTCTTAAGTGTCACAGAATAAATCTTTAGTCATGGGGCTAACCATATTTTTCCGCTCCGTGAGCGGGACAAATGTGGTTGGGGGAGTTTGTGCGGATGCGCAAATGGGGGGTCGCCCCCTAATAAAAAAGCGGGGTCGCCCCCTCAAAATCATAGAGACAACACCACGGATTACTGCTAATTACCCGCTATGTCTGAGAAAACTTTATTTATTACGGGTTCTATTTCTTATCCGAATGGCTTGCCGCATATTGGGCACGCTTATGAGGCGATTGCCTCTGATGCGTTGGCGCGGTTTTATCGTTTGGCGGGGTGGGATATATATTTCACTTCTGGCACGGATGATCATGGGCAAAAGATGGTGCAAACAGCGAAGGGCGAGGGGGTTTCGGCGCAGGCACTGGCAGACCGTTTAACCCCGGCTTTTAAGGATATGGGGGAGATATTGAACTGCACTCATGATGATTTCATCCGCACGTGTGAGCCTCGCCATATAAAATCAGTGCAAGCCTTGTGGCGGCGCATAGCGGATAGCGGGGCGATTTATAAGGATATTTACAAGGGCTGGTATTCGGTGCGAGACGAGGCTTTTTATACAGGCGATGAGATTATTGAGGGGGAGGCGGGGCAGAAGCAAGCCCCCGATGGCAGCCCCCTAGAATGGCTGGAGGAGGAGAGTTATTTCTTCCGCCTGTCAGATTTCCAGCAACCTTTGCTAGATTTTTATGAGGCAAACCCTAACTTTATTCAGCCCGAAAGTCGCAGGAATGAGGTAATTGCGTTTGTGAAAGGCGGCTTGCACGATTTATCTATCTCACGCACGGCTTTTGATTGGGGGGTGCCGGTGCCAGATGACCCCGCCCATGTCGTTTATGTGTGGCTAGATGCCCTCGCTAATTACATTAGCGTTTTAGAATACCCTGATGAAAAATCTCAATTATTTTCTAAATATTGGGATAATGTTTTGCATATTATCGGCAAGGATATTATCCGTTTTCATGCGGTTTATTGGCTGGCATTTTTGATGGCGGCGAAACTGCCATTGCCCACTCGTGTTTTTGCACATGGATTTTTAACCGTTGATGGCGAAAAAATGTCGAAATCATTAGGCAATGTGCTCGCACCTGCCCCCCTCGCAGAGCATTATGGGGTAGATCCGTTGCGGTATTTCTTCTTGCGGGAGGTGCCTTTTGGTCGTGATGGCAGTTTCAGTGATGAGGCGATTGTCAATCGGGTCAATGCCGATCTTGCGAATGATCTGGGTAATCTGGCGCAACGATGTCTGTCTATGATTGCCAAAAACTTTGATGGCATCACCCCCGCTTACGCCAACCCCACAGCCGAAGACGAAGCATTGCTCGCCTTGTTCGACGATCTTTTGCCCGCCGCAGAAAAGGCGATGGCAGAATGTCAAATCCACCTCTATATCGGGGGCGTGATGGAGGCGGTCTCTGCCGCTAATCGTTATTTCGCGAACTCCTCCCCATGGGATTATAAGCAGGGGGCAGAGAATGAAAATATAGAACGCATGGGCACAATCCTTTATTGTGCGGCAGACGCTGTGCGCCAAGCGGCTATCTTATTGCAACCTGTTATCCCTGAGGGCGCAGGGCGG
>JAAOIL010000099.1 GCA_015163825.1 Alphaproteobacteria bacterium
GGGCACCCTGTTGGCTTGGTTGCCAATAATGGTCCTATGAGTCCCGATGAAGCGGCGAAGGGGGCGCATTTTTTCCAGATTATAGATCAGGCGAATATCCCGCTTATATTTTTGAATAATATCACAGGCTATATGGTCGGCACACAATATGAACGCGCCGGCATGATAAAGCATGGGGCAAAAATGATTCAAGCGGCAGCGAATATCCGTGTGCCTAAACTAACTTTTTATGTTGGCGCAAGTTATGGGGCGGGTAATTATGGTATGGCGGGTCTGGGGTACGAGCCTGATTTTCTATTCAGTTATCCCGCCTCTATGACGGGCGTTATGGGTGGGGAACAAGCGGCAAAAACAATGGATGCGGTCGCTCATGCTGCTGCCAAACGAAAAGGCAAAGAGCCTGATTTAGAGGCATTGGCAAAACAACGCGCCGCGATAGAGGCTGTGTTTTCCTCGCAAGAAGATGCGTTTTATACTTCGGGGCGTATGTTAGATAATGGCATTATAGACCCCCGCGATACCCGCAAGGTGCTAGGCTTTTTACTAGACACATTGTGGGAGCGCGATAATCGCACATTACACCCGAACGCATTTGGCGTGGGGCGTATGTAGGAGCAGATAATGACAGATACAATCATATTGCAAACAGATAATGATTGGGCGACTTTATGGCTCAACCGCCCCGATGCGCGTAATGCGATGTCGGGGGCACTGCTAGATGATTTAAAAAACCATTTAGAGGCATTGGCAAAGCGTGATGATATTCGTGGTATAACATTGCGTGGCAAAGGCGAAGTGTTTTGTGCGGGTGGGGATTTAAGGGGTTTCCAAAACGATTTTCAAAATACATTGTCAGAAGCAGAAGTGATAGCGGAGAGTTCGCAAATGGGGGAATTCTTTTTGCGTGTGCGCTCTATGCCGCAAGTCGTTGTGTCGCTGGTGCATGGGGCTGCTATGGCGGGTGGCTTGGGTATGTCTTGTGCGGCAGATATTATTATCGCCACGAAGGATACACGCATGGCATTAACAGAAACAGGGATAGGTGTCGTGCCCGCCCAAATTGCGCGTTATATTGTGGAGCGTATGGGGGAGTTTCATGCAAGGCGTGTTATGCTAACGGCGCATCGTTTCACGGCGGTGGAAGGGGCGACGATGGGCTTGGTTGATATATTGGTAGATGATATGGCGGCAGCAGAGGCGGCAGAGGCAGAGATAAAGGCGGGTGTGCGGCGGTGTGCACCCAAAGCGAATGCGGCAACCAAAGCCCTATTAGAGCAAAATAAAATACTGCCCACGAAAGAGATGATACATTATGCAGGGCAAGCCTTTGCGCGAAGTGTGCAAAGCGCGGAAGGTCGTGAAGGTGTTGCGTCTTTCCTAGAAAAGCGCAAGCCAAGTTGGTCTGCGAAATAGGGGTGTCTATATAATGAGTTTCAAAAAAATTCTTATTGCCAATCGGGGGGAGATTGCTTGTCGTGTCATACGCACAGCGAAAGCGTTGGGCATAAAAAGTGTAGCGGTTTATTCTGAGGCTGATGCGAGCGCCCCCCATGTCCAGCAAGCAGATGAGGCGGTGTTGATAGGGGCGTCCCCTGTCGGGCAATCCTATTTGAAGGCGGAGGCGATATTAGCGGCGGCAAAACAAACAGGCGCCGATGCCATACATCCGGGTTATGGGTTTTTGTCAGAGAATGCCGCTTTCGCTAAAGCCGTTAGCGATGCGGGCTTCATTTTTATTGGTCCCACCCCCGAAGCGATAGATAAGATGGGTAATAAGGCGGCGGCGAAACGTTTAATGATAGCGGCGGGTGTCCCTTGCGTGGCGGGTTATCAGGGCGCAGACCAAACCGATGCGGTCTTTATAAAGGCAGCCGAAGCGATAGGGTTTCCGCTTATGGTGAAGGCGGCGGCTGGTGGTGGTGGTCGTGGTATGCGTCTCGTAAAGACGGCGGCAGATTTACCCGCCGCCTTAGAGACGGCGCGTTCAGAGGCGGCGAATGCTTTTGGGTCGGGCGAACTTATATTGGAGCAAGCGATTATAGAACCCCGCCATGTAGAGGTGCAAGTTTTTGCAGATACACATGGCAACATTATTCATCTGGGGGAGCGTGATTGTTCTGTGCAACGTCGCCATCAAAAGGTGATAGAGGAATCGCCATGCCCGATTATGACGGAAGATTTACGCGCCAAAATGGGGGCGGCGGCGGTTAATGCGGCAAAGTCTATAGATTATGTCGGGGCGGGCACGATAGAATTTTTGTTAGACAAAAGCGGCGCATTTTATTTTCTAGAAATGAATACGCGGCTACAAGTAGAGCACCCCGTTACAGAAATGGTTACAGGGTTAGATCTAGTGGCAATGCAAATCCGTGTGGCGGAGGGTGCTACGCTTCCCCTCACACAGGCGCAAGTGCAGTTGCAAGGCAGTGCTATAGAAGTGCGCTTATATGCAGAAGACCCCGCCAAAGGATTTTTGCCATGCACGGGGCATATTGAATATTTTACGCCCCATAAAGGCGAAGGGGTGCGCTTTGATACAGGGGTGGAAAGCGGTCAAGACATCTCGCCTTTTTATGACCCGATGATTGCCAAACTCATCACTTATGGCGACACCCGCACGACAGCCCGCTTAAAAATGGTGGAA
>JAAOIL010000100.1 GCA_015163825.1 Alphaproteobacteria bacterium
GGCGCCGATTGTGTTGCTTGGGCTGTCGGCACGGATAAGGTGCGGGAAGGCTTCTTCTAGTGCTGTATTGCGGCGGCGTTTGTCATCATAATTTGCATCGCTGATAGTCGGGGCGTCATTTTGGTGATAGGCGATGTCATGCGCCGTAATCTCTTTTGCCAATGCCGCTAGTTCTTTTGCCGCCTCTTGCTTGGTGAGTTTGTTTGCTTGTTTCATGACCCCACCTTTGCCTCTAGCAGACGTTTGGCGGCTGCCACCGCCTCTGCCGTGATAGAGGCACCCGAAAGCATACGCGCTATTTCTTGCAGACGCTCATTATCGGGCAGGAGGCTAAACGCGGTTTGCGATGATGTCTTGCTGACCAAATAATGTTGGTCGGCGCGCGCTGCCACTTGTGGGGCATGGGTCACCACCAAAACTTGCGCATTATTGCTCGCCAGATTATGGAGGCGCACCCCGACCGCTTCTGCCACAGCACCGCCAACACCCGCATCAACTTCATCAAATATCAAAGTGCTATGCTGTGCGCCTTCTAACACCACAACTTTTAGAGCGAGCATGAATCGGGCTAACTCCCCCCCCGATGCGATTTTGGCAATAGGCGCAGGGGTAACACCTTTATTTGTCGCCGCCTCAAACTGCACTTTATCTAGCCCATATATCCCACCCGCTTCGGGGGCGACACTATCTATCTGTGTATGAAACTTGCCGCCATTTAATTTGAGTGGCGGTAGTTCTGCTGCCACACGTTTATCAAGCGTGATTGCCGCTTTGTGTCGTGCCTTGCTTAAAGCCTGTGCCGTTTTCGCATAAGCCGCCTCTGCTTTATTCTGTGCCGCCTCTAAGGCGGTGATGTTGCGTGTGTCGCCCTCTATCCCCGCTAAACGAGATTGCAATTCACCCATAAGAGACGCCAAGTCATCGCAATTTGTATTATGCTTACGCGCCATATCGCGCAAAGCAAAAAGGCGTTGCTCCACCTTTTGCAAGCGCTCGGGGTCATGAATTATCGTTGCCGCCGCCTCGTTTAATACGGCGCGGGCTTCTTGGGTTTCTATCAACATTTTATCAATAGCAGTAATCACACCATCTAATGCCGTGCCCGCTTTGCTGGCGACTTGCTCTAGCCTTCGCAAAGCAGCACTGATAGCATTATCGCCCCCGCCCTCATCTGATAAATGCTGAGAGATTTCGTTTAACTCTGCCGTGATTTTTTCCGCATTCATAAGCAGTTCGCGGGTTTGGGCGAGTTTGATTTCCTCTCCCACTTCGGGGGCGAGGTCGGCTAACTCTGCCAGCGCATGGGTCAGGTAGTCTTTATCGGCTGTCGTATCTGCTAAATCTGCTTGGGCTTGTGCCAATGCCGCTTGCGCCGCTTGCCATTGTTGATAAGCCGCACCAGTCTTTTTGACATCCCCCGCTAGCGCCCCAAACGCATCTAGTAAATCACGCTGTGTGCCAGCATCGGTGAGGGCTTGGCTTTCGTGCTGTCCGTGTATCTCTACCAATTGCGAACCAATCTGGCGCAATAGCGCGACACTTATCGGTTTGTCGTTGCAAAAAGCGCGCGATCTGCCGTCTTTGTTTTGAATGCGGCGCAAAATAATATCCGTCACTGGCGATTCTGTCAGCCCTGCTTCTATCAATGTTGTTTGGACACAATGGCTGGAGGCTATTTCAAAACAGGCACTGACTTCGCCTTGCGCACAGCCTTGACGCACCAAACCGACATCGCCGCGTTGCCCTGTCGCAAGGCTCAACGCATCTAGCAGAACAGACTTACCCGCCCCCGTCTCCCCCGTGAGTGCCGTGAAACCGCCCGACCAGTCAAGCACGGCGTGGTCTATCAATACAATGTCACGAATGGCGAGCGAGACGAGCATGGCGCGTCCCTATTGTGCCGATTTCAATAACCGATAGCTGCGAGCGTACCAAGCGCTGTCTGGGAAATTATACCCAAGCGTAGCCGCCGCCTTTTGTGCTTCGGGAATAATGCCAAGCGCAATATACACCTCCACCAAACGATGCAACGCCTCTGGTGTTTGCGCTGTCGTGGAATAATGACGCACAACATTAGAAAATCGTTTAGCGGCAGCAGCATAAGCACCAGTCTTTAAATAAAAACGCCCAATATCCATTTCCTTACCCGCCAGATTATCGTTGGTGAGTTCTATCTTGAGTAAAGCATCACGCGCATAGGGTGTGTCGGGAAACCGCGTGGCGAGTTCTACTAAGGCTTCCCTTGCGAGTTCCGTTGCGCGTTGATCGCGTTTGACATCCGATATACGTTCGTATTGCGACATGGCAATTAAATAATAAGCATAAGGCGCTTGCTTATTACCCGGATAGAGTGCCAAAAATCTTTGTGCCGTGATAATCGTTTCGTCATAGCGATTCTGCATATAATAACTATAGGATGCCATAACCATCGCGCGTCTTGCCCAAATGGAATAGGGGTGCTGACGCTCCACCTCATCAAATTCTAAGGCGGCGCGATCAAAGCGACCCCTATCAACCTGCGCAAAAGCCGTGTTGTAGATTTCCTCTGCGGGGCGTTCTATATATTCTATCTCCGCCTCGCGATTGCCACCGCAAGCGGTCAATCCTATGGCTAGGAATGTCCATATAAATCTGTGGGTGAGTGTGCGGTAATTCATATACCGCTTGTAGCGCATCTAGCAGGTTTTCTCAAATATATTGTTACGCTATTATTACTCTGCCGCTAGTGCTGTTTTTTGCTCGCTTTGCGTGATTTCATAAGCGGAAGGGTCTGCGAATAATGCCGTCAATAATTTATGGTGCAGAGCATGACCCGATTTATAGCCCTTATAACGCCCGATAAAAGGCATACCCATTAAAGCCATATCACCCATAGCATCTAGCAATTTATGCTGAACGAATTCGCGGGTGTCGCGCAAGCCTTCTTCGTTTAGGATTGTGTCGCCATCAACGATAATCGCATTATCAAGCGAACCACCCAAAGCGCGTTGGGCTTTTTGCATAGCCTCTACCTCTGCCAGCATACAAAAAGTGCGCGCGTGAGCGACCTTCTCATCTACACTGCCATTCAGCCGTGTCGCATAAGATTGCTTACCGATAGCGCGAGAAGTGAAATCTATCTCTGCTTCAAATATAGTGTCTGTTTCGGGCTGGAGTGTGCAAACGCTCCCCCCCTCGCCTTGCACCTGCACCGCCTTTAAGATACGCAAGAACTGGCGCGGCGCATTAAGCGTGGCAACCCCACCTTGCGTAATTTTATCTAGGAATATACGAGCACTGCCATCCATGATTGGCACTTCACCGCCATCAAGTTCAACAATCGCATTATCTATGTGGGAAAGCGCAAAAGCCGCCATCAAATGTTCTATCGTGCCAACCGCAACCTGACCATTACTGATATTAGATGAAAGCAACACATTACATACATTATCATGATGTGCTTTTATTTCGTTTTCACTTTCCTTATCGGTGCGGATGAAAACAATGCCACTATTCGCCTCGGCTGGTTTTAATGTCATACGCATGAGCTGCCCCGAATGTAGCCCCGTCCCCTCGCAAGTGGCAACACTAGCGAGCGTTCTTTGCATAATGCTATGCACATTACCCGCCTCTATAGAAGGGGTAAAGACCGATTCTTGGTTAATTCCAGTATTCAAAAGAGGAGTATTCAAAAGGGTCATAAAAAGTTGGCTCGGTTTTAAGGGTTAAAATCTAGCCTAGTGATATAATGAGGCGAGAACAAAAACAAATGACAGATTATTACTTTTTGTTGCATTACCGAAAAACGAGAACAAGGGGGGAATAAACATATTCCCTTCATATTAGTGGGTCAGCCCGAAACCCGCGTGAGACTTCGGGCTGACCTCATAATACCCCCCTATTTTGAGGCTAGGGGGTGCGTATGATTACCGCCGCAAGAAAGACGGAATATCTAATTGCGGTGCATCCGCCCCCGATAAAGAAGACCCAGATGATACAGACACAGACGCATCACTACCCATAATAGGCGGTGATTCTATCTGCGTTTGCACGACTGGCTCTGCTATCGCCGAAACCGATTCTACCGCAGGGGTAGTATCTAGCGTTGATTCGGGCGATTCCATAGTCGGTGTGAGAGATGGGGTAAAAGACGGCGCAAGAGGCGGTGTAAGAATCGGTGTTGATTCAGCGACCACCACTTCTGGCGATTCCATCATAGGGGCGGCTGGCGTTTCAACAATCGCCTCCTCAATCGCCTCCTCAACAGGAGCAGGTGAATCGCTTTCGGCGATTTCTACTTCTGTTGTTTCTGGTGCTGCCTCCATCTTTGTATCCAGACTTGCGGCTGGCGACATAGGCACAGCTGGCGCAGAAGTGATAGATACTTGTGGCGTAACCACAGCATCATCAATCGGCACAGATAACGGCGCCGTAAAGGCAACAGACACATTTTCTTCTTGGATATCTTCTTGGATATCTTCTTCGCTTGTTTCTTCTTCTGTCTCTATTTCCGTTTCTGTTTCTGCTTCCAGTGCCATAGGGGGCGCGTCTTTACTTGCTTCCTCTTGTGGCGCTTCTTGCTCTTCTGTAGCGGCGGCGATTTCTTCTGTGTCGCCTTCCTCTAGGTTTCTGCCTAGCACCTTATCTAGGAAACTGCGCGTCCGTAGCGGGATTTCAGCCATCACCTCTGGTGCAGATGAGCCCGTCATAAAGGGCGGCACTGCAGCATCTTTTGGTGGTGCTATCGTCTCGCTTGCGGCGGATGTATCCCCCATCGGCAGTTCCTGCGTGATAGGCGCTGTCATCGGTGGCGCAGCTGCCATCGGCACAAAAGAAGGCGCGGTCATGGGAATATAACCTTCGCTCTCTAGTGATTCAGGCATTGCTTCTGGTGCTGGCGCAGATTCTGTCGGCAATGGTGCGAGTGGCATAGCATTATCCACAGAGGCAATAGGCGCAAGGCTGACAATCTTATCATCTGCTTCTGCAATACCTATGCCTGTCGCCACGACCGATACACGCAACACACCCTCTAGGCTTTCATCAAGGGCGGAGCCGATAATGATATTCGCCTCATTATCCACTTCTTCCTTAATGATGTTGGACGCTTCCTCCACCTCGTATAAGGTCATATCAGAGCCGCCAGTGATGTTAATCAGCACACCTTGCGCACCCCGCATGGAATTCGTGTCCAATAAAGGATTGGCAATAGCAATCTCCGCCGCCGTGCGACCACGATTATCACCTTCTGCCTCGCCCGTGCCTATCATCGCCTTACCCATAGAGCGCATAACAGCGCACACATCGGCAAAGTCTAGATTGATAATGCCCGGCTTAATCATCAGGTCCGTGATGGACGCAACGCCAGAATGCAAGACCTCATCGACAAGCGCAAACGCCTCCGACATCGGGGTGTCTTGATTGACCAAATTGAATAAATTCTGATTTGGTATGACAATCAATGTATCCACATCCTGTGCCAAGACTTCTATGCCAGCATCTGCCGTTCGCATTCGTTGCGAGCCTTCAAAGCTGAAAGGCTTCGCAACAACACCAACGGTTAAGATGCCATGCTCGCGTGCCGCACGCGCTATAACAGGCGCCGCACCAGTACCAGTGCCACCGCCCATACCAGCCGTGATGAATACCATATGCGCATTATGCAATGTATCCATTATCTCTGGCAGTGCCTCCTTCGCAGATTCTCGTCCAATTTCGGAATCGGCACCAGCACCAAGACCTTGCGTTATCTTCGTGCCTATCTGGATACACTTCTTCGCTTTGCTATTCTCTAGCGCTTGCGCATCTGTGTTGGCGACGATGAACTCGACACCTTCTAGCCCTGCCGTTATCATATTATTAACGGCATTGCCTCCTGCACCGCCGACACCTATGACGACAATGCGTGGTTTTATATCCCTATCACTAGGGATGGATAGTTTATTAGCCATGACTGACCTTCCTTTCAAGTTGAGTTTGGGGTTGATGATAAAGTGATGCCATTGCAAAACGCGCCCCAGACGTCGCAACGACAAATGCTGCTATGTGAATTCTTGTAATCATTAAATATACCTCTCTAACCAATGCGCGACTTTGCTTATCAACTGGTCGTCTTCCGCTGATATAACATCGCGCGCGGCATTTTGGGCGTGCTGTAATAGCCCAACGCAAGCCGCAGAATCGGAATGCGAAGCAATATCAGGCAAGCCGCTTATGTGATTGGGTGTGGCAAGGCGTGTGTCGCGCTTCAAGATAATCCGCGCGACTTCTGGCACACCCGATAATTGCGCCGCCCCACCAGTCAAAACAACACGCCCGATAGATGCCGCATAAGGTTGGTGCTGCACCAAATAATTATCAATGTTGGTGAATATATCCTCTATGAGGGGGCGAATAATGCAGGAAAGCGCATGGCAGGAGAAATTGCGCGTATCCCCTGTTGCACATTTCGCTTGGAACTCTGCGCGTGTGCCACCTATGGAACTTGTATGTGCCAAAGCACTGCCATGCACTTTCTTCACACGTTCCGCAGAGGATAATGCAATGTTCAATGTGCGCGCAATATCAGATGTGATTTGATTACCCCCTATCGGTAAAACGGTATTCAAAAATGGCACACCATTACAGAACAGGCTGACCGCAGTTGTATCGCCAC
>JAAOIL010000101.1 GCA_015163825.1 Alphaproteobacteria bacterium
AAGAAATTGTCGGCACTGACCAACATCAACATCATAAAAGTGAATAACGATAAATAAGAAAAGAATCTTGCCCGATGGGGATCGTGGCTCATATAACCGATGGAATAAATATGCACGATGGCAGAAACCGAAGTGATGACGACAAACATCACCGCCGTCAGCATATCCACCCGCAAAGACCAATCAAGATATAACCCGCCGGAACGTATCCAATCTAGCACTTGAATGGTTGTGCCGCCATTGCTCCACACCGAAGCAAGGCTGCCCCACGCCAACAAAGCCGCCACGACCAATAGGCTTGATGTAATCACCGCCGCCAGATTATCGCCTTTGGCAATGGTGATGACCCCGCCGATTAACGCGCCTAAGGCGGGCAGAAAAACGACCGCTAAATATAATACTTCAATCATCACTACCCTTTCATCTGGCTGACATCTTCAACAGCGATGCCACCACGATTGCGGAAATAGACGACAAGAATAGCCAAGCCAATAGCCGCTTCAGCAGCCGCCACGGTCAGCACCAATAGCGCAAATATCTGCCCGACAATATCGCCCAGATAACTAGAAAATGCCACGAGGTTAAGATTGACCGCCAACATCATCAGTTCAATAGACATAAGAATAATCAGCACATTTTTGCGATTAAGAAATATGCCAAACACACCAATCGTAAATAAGATGGCAGCCAATGTTAGGTAATGGGTAAGCCCTATCATAATGTGTCCTCTTTATCTTGGGGTTTTATGTCTATCAGTTCAATGGCATCTTCGGGGCGTCGCGCATTTTGGGCGGCGATATTTTGACGGCGCGGATTATCATATTCCACCAAAGTCAAAACGATTGCCCCAATCATCGCCACCAATAATATCACCCCCGCTAATTGGAAGTAATATATATAATCGGTATAAAGCACACGCCCTATCGCTTCTGTATTTGTTATGTCGCTGGTCGTTATAGAAGTGGCAATCTTGTTCGCCCCCGCCCATTCACTGGAACTGGCGAAGACGAATATCAGCTCACACAATAAGATGACCCCAACCGTTGCCCCTATCGGCATATATTGCAAGACCCCTTCGCGCAAAGTGCTGAAGTCTATATCCAACATCATCACCACAAATAGGAATAACACTGCCACTGCCCCCACATAGACCACCACCAATAGCAGAGCCAAAAACTCCGCATGGAGCAAGATAAACAGCCCCGCCGCTTGCACGAACGTTAGTATCAAAAAGAATATGGAATATATCGGGTTGCGAGACGCTATCACCATAAAGGCAGACGCCACACTTACACCCGCAAGCATATAAAATATAATCGTAGAAGGTAATATCATCGGTAAGGGGAATCCATTTCTATATTTTTGGCGATTTCAACTTCCCATCTATCACCATTGGCAAGTAATTTCTCTTTATTATACATAAGCTCGGTGCGGCTTTGGGTAGAGAACTCAAAATTTGGTCCTTCAACAATCGCATCAACAGGGCACGCCTCTTGGCACAGCCCACAATAAATACACTTCACCATATCAATATCATAACGCAATGTGCGCCGTGTGCCATCTGCTACACTTGGTCCCGCCTCAATGGTGATGGCTTGTGACGGACAAACCGCCTCGCATAACTTACACGCTATACATCTTTCTTCGCCATTGGGATAGCGGCGCAAAGCGTGTTCCCCCCGAAAGCGCGGCGATAGCGGTCCCTTCTCATGCGGATAATTTATGGTCGCTTTGGGGGCAAAGAACCTTCGCATTGCCGAACGTGTCGCCACCAGAAAATCTAGCAGTAATAATGCTTTTAATGTTCTCATAATTGTTTTTGTCATTCCATACTCCATCAGTTTATTATCAGGGGTCTGATAAATTGTAAAACAGCCGCCACCAAAACAACCCATGCCAATGTCGCTGGCAAAAATACTTTCCAGCCCAAACGCATTAACTGATCATAGCGATAACGCGGCACAATCGCCTTTGCCATAGCAAAGCAGAAAAACATAAAGCCTAGTTTCAGCATAAACCACACGACACCCGGCACAAGATTAAACGGCACAATATCAACAGGGGGCAACCACCCCCCCAAGAATAAGATAACCGCCATCGCACACATCAATACGATATTCGCCAACTCCCCTATCATGAACATGACATAGGGGGTGGAGGCATATTCGGTCATAAAGCCAGAGACCAGTTCTGATTCCGCTTCCGGTAAATCAAAAGGCGGGCGATTAGTTTCCGCCAGTGCCGATATAAAGAATATGACAAACATCGGGAACAATGGCACAGCGAACCATATCGTTTTTTGTGCCAACACGATATCGGTCAGGTTGAGCGATCCCACACACAGCAGCACACTGATAATCACCAAGCCGATAGAGACTTCGTAAGACACCATTTGCGCCGCCGAGCGCAATGCCCCCAAGAACGGATATTTAGAGTTAGAAGCCCAGCCCCCCATAAGCACCCCATAGACCCCAAGCGATGATATGGCGAGCACATAGAGTATGCCAACATTTATATCGGCGACCGCCCAGCCTTCACTAACGGGAATAACCGCCCATGCACTTAATGCCAGAAACATTGTGATGAAGGGGGCGAGCAAGAATATCGGTTTATTAGCGGCGGTGGGGATAATGACTTCTTTGAATAGATACTTAAAAATATCGGCGAAACTTTGCAACAGCCCGAAGGGACCGACAACATTTGGACCTCGTCTATATTGCACTGCCGCCCATATTTTGCGGTCGCCATACATAAAGAAAGCCAGGGCGACCAGCAACACCATAATGACCGCAAAACTATGCAGAGCGATGATTAAAGTTGGAAATAAATACGTCGCCCACATTATTCAGCCGCCTCCCTGCTTGTCGTTTGGCGTTCTTTATCGCAGTCCGCCATAATAGCGCTGGCACGAGCGATAGGGTTGGTAAAATAAAAATTGCTTATCGTGCTTGCCAGTGGTGTGTCGGATAAAATGCCATCTGTTTCTATCGCCGTCAGGGCGACCGCTTCGGGGCGGCAGTCAATCTGTGCCAAATGCGGCACTTGCGCATAAAGTTTTGTGCGTAATGCGTCCAATGTATCAAAGCCCATAACATCTTGCCCCATGACATCTTGCCCCAAAATATCAAAGAGCGCACGGAATATGCGCCAGTCTTCCCTTGCTTCGCCGGGGGGAAATGTTGCGCGTTGGGTTTGTTGCACCCGCCCTTCCGTATTCACATAGGTCGCTTCTTTTTCTGTATAAGCGGCGCATGGCAAAATAACATCTGCCCGATGCGCCCCCGCATCACCATGACTGCCAACATAAACAACAAAGGCATTTGACAACGCCGCCATATCAATCTCGTCTGCGCCATAAAGTATGACATTATCAATCTCGTTTGTTTGTGTGCCTTCTATGATGGCGGCAACATCACGCCCGCCTGCACTTGGCACGAAGCCAACATCTAACCCCCCGACACGCCCCGCCGCTGTGTGCAACACATTAAAAGTAGCCCCCGCTTTTTGTGCCAATGTCATTGCCGCTTGGTGAAGGGCAGCCCCTGAATCGGCACACAAAGCCCCCTGCCCGATTATCACCATCGGGTTTTTAGCATTCGTGAAATGGGCGTTATCAAATGTGCCAACATCTTTGGCACTAACCCCCACCCATTGTGCGGGATAGGTTAAGTCGCATTGTTCGCCAATAGCAAAAATGGGGATGTTGCCCTCGCTCCACCTTTTGCGAAGGCGCGCATTAAGCACAGGCGATTCAAGGCGGGGGTTAGAGCCGATAATAAGTATCGCACCTGCTTCATCTATACCCGCAATACCCGCATTGAATATATAATTACCCCGCCCGCCTGATATTTGCGCCCCATCTTGGCGGCAATCATAATGCGGGCTGCCAAGCGACATCATCAACGCCTTCAACGCAAACTGCCCTTCCACACAAACCAAATCCCCCGCTATAGCGGCTGTTTTTTGCTCTTTATCTTTTATGTGTGAGGCGATAGTCGCAAACGCCTTCGCCCATGTGGTCGGCACAAGCGCTCCGTCACGACGCACATAAGGCTTGTCTAGGCGTTGCTTATTCAAGCCATCAAAAGCAAAACGTGTTTTATCTGAAATCCATTCCTCATTTATATCATCCGCCTCACGAGGCAGAATCCGCATCGCTTCCCGCCCCCGCATATCCACCCGAATATGACTGCCAAGCGCATCCATAACATCAATCGTTTCGGTATTCGTCAGCTCCCACGGGCGCGCCGTGAACGCATAAGGCTTTGCCGTCAATGCCCCGACAGGACACAAATCAATCACATTACCCGAAAGTTCGCTCTGCAATGAAGCCTCCAGATAGGTGGTGATTTCCATATCCTCGCCCCGACCGATTACGCCCAGTTCTTCCACACCCGCAACCTCTGTTGCGAAACGCACACAGCGCGTGCAATGAATACATCTTGTCATAATCGTTTTAACAAGCGGTCCCATATTCTTATCTTCAACCGCCCGCTTATTATCCGCAAAGCGACTTTCATCAAAGCCATAACCAAAGGCTTGGTCTTGCAAATCACACTCGCCGCCCTGATCGCATATCGGGCAATCTAGCGGGTGGTTTATCAATAAAAACTCCATCACACCATGGCGCGCCGCTTTAACACTTTCGCTATCCGTGCGGATTTCCATATTGGGCGCCACAGGCATAGCACAAGAGGCAACAGGTTTCGGGCTATTGCCAACCT
>JAAOIL010000102.1 GCA_015163825.1 Alphaproteobacteria bacterium
CAAGCGCTATCCTTGCCGCCTGATTATTTTAATCAATATCTGCACGAGCCGATGGCGACGCTTGCTCCTTTGCATTATCCGCCTCTGCCTAATGGTAAAGTTATTAGTGCTGGGGCGCATACAGATTTTGGCTGTCTGACATTGCTCGCCCAACAAGATATTGGTGGCTTACAAATCTGCGATGCGCAAAATAATTGGGTTGATGTGCCACCGCACCCTATTGGCTACACCCCTACTGGCTACACCCCTACTGGCTACGCTGGCCCCAATATGCTGGTTGTCAATATCGGTGATATGATGCAGAAATGGACGGGCGGGCATTATCGCTCTTTGCGGCATCGGGTTATCAATCGCGCTATCAATCCCCCTGTCAATCCCTCTGTCAATCCCTCTGTCAATCCCTCTGTCAATCCCCCTGTCAATCAAAGCGGGCACCATCGCTATAGTCTGGCGTATTTCTTTGACCCCGACCCTGATGCCGATTTAAGCCCGCTGCCTGGTTGTGCCCCCCCCAATTATAAGGCGGCTGATAGTCTTAAAGAAAACCCCCTTAAAGAAAAAACTGGCAATACTTGTCTTGACCATTTATTGCATAAAATAGATGAAAGCTTTGCCTATCGCACACAAAATGATACAGAAATTAATAACAGGAATAAATAATGAAACACTTAATCTTAAATCTATCTTGCCCCGACCAAGCCGGTATTGTGGCTGCCACCACACAAGTGCTGGCGCAAGCCGCTATGAATATAAGCGAGAGCCACCAATATGGCGATAAAGAAAGCGGGCAGTTTTTTATGCGCATCGCTTTAGAAGCCCCCGCGCCATGTGAGATAAAAGATGTGCAGGCTTTATTCGCAGGCGTCGCCAAAACCTATAAAATGGATTATGCCTTTTATGAGGCATCATCACCTGAATTAGCGGTAAAACCCAAAGTGGTTATTATGGTGTCAAAATTTGACCATTGCTTGCACGATCTTATTTATCGCACCCGCATTGGCAGTCTTGATATGGATATTGTCGCCATTATTTCTAATCACCCCATAGACCAAAATAGGCTTGAGGCAACGAATATCCCCTTTCATTATTGGCAAGACCCGAAAGAAAATGAAAAAAAATTAAGGGCATTATTGGAAGCAGAACAAGTGGAACTGGTTATCTTGGCGCGTTATATGCAAATCTTATCGGCTGACCTTGTGCAAACATTGGCAGGGCGCATTATCAATATCCATCATAGTTTTCTGCCAAGTTTTAAGGGTGCAGAACCCTATAGCCGTGCCTATGAACGCGGTGTCAAAATGATCGGCGCCACCGCCCATTTTGTCACGGCTGATTTAGATGAAGGTCCGATTATTACGCAAGGTGTGGCAAATATCCGCCACGATATGGGCGTTAGTGATTTGGTGGATGTCGGGCGTGATGTGGAACGGCGCACCCTCGCCCATGCCGTCAAACTCTATTTGCAAAGACGCATATTATTGAATGGTAAAAAAACAGTTGTATTTGAATAAGGTTAAAGTTTGGTGATTTGTGTCGCCAAGACACTAACGCTCAAAGGCGTGACATCAACAAAACCACCCTCTATTTGATATTGGCTTATTGTGCCGTCATTACTGACTTCTAATATAACCGGGCTGTCAGCATCGCGCGCGGTGGCAATGATTGCCATAAGGGGGCTGTGTCGTGCCAAGGCGCCAAATTCCCCCTCGCTGGACGGCACCCGCACACTATCCACCTGTGCCGATAAAACGGACCCTTCGGGGGAAACCAGTTCAAATTGTAATTTTGTCATGTTTTTGTCGCTCCGCTCGGGGTCATTATAATCTCTATGCCGCTTCGGCTTTCATGGTCTCAGCTTTGGCGATGGCATCTTCTATTGTGCCGACCATATAAAATGCCGCTTCTGGTAAATCATCATAATCGCCAGCGCATAAGCCCTTAAAGCCTTTAATGGTATCTTCCAAATCAACCAAAATGCCGGGCGACCCTGTAAAGACTTCTGCCACATAGAAAGGCTGCGACAAGAAACGCTCAATTTTGCGCGCCCGATAAACGGTCAGGCGGTCTTCTTCCGATAACTCATCCATACCCAAAATCGCAATAATATCTTGCAAAGATTTATAACGTTGCAAAATGGATTGCACTTCACGCGCCACCCGATAATGTTCATCGCCGACAATACGCGGCTCTAATATACGGCTGGTGGAATCAAGCGGATCCACAGCAGGGTAAATACCTTTTTCTGATATGGCACGAGACAGCACCGTCGTCGCATCCAAATGCGCGAAGGAGGCGGCTGGTGCCGGATCGGTTAAATCATCGGCGGGCACATAAATCGCTTGCACAGATGTGATAGAGCCTTTGGTCGTCGTTGTGATACGTTCTTGTAGCGCCCCCATATCGGTCGCCAAAGTCGGCTGATAACCCACCGCCGACGGGATACGACCCAAAAGCGCCGACACTTCCGACCCCGCTTGTGTGAAGCGAAATATATTATCAATAAAGAACAACACATCTTGCCCCTCATCACGGAAATTTTCAGCAACGGTGAGCCCTGTTAATGCC
>JAAOIL010000012.1 GCA_015163825.1 Alphaproteobacteria bacterium
AACATCGGCATTTTAACCGCAAAACTGGCGAAGAAAGCCAACCACAGATATTTTTGGGCATCGGCAGCGAATGTCGTGGCGTGGAGGTCGGGGATAAACCCTGTCCCCACTTGCCAATAAATATAAAGTATCGCCAGCAACATAAGCACCGACCCTAACAATGTATAAAGGAAGAACTTGAAACTTGCATAGACACGCCTTGCCCCACCCCAAATACCAATAATTAAGAACATCGGAATCAACAAACCCTCAAAGAAAAGATAGAACAGCACAATATCCATCGCACAAAAGGCACCAATCATTAATGTCTCTAGCACGAGGAAGGCAATCATATATTCGCGCACCCGCATCTGAATAGAATTCCAACTCGCCAGAATACAAAGCGGCATAAGCGAGGTCGTAAGGATAACGAATAAAACCGATATGCCATCAACCCCCATGGCATAATCTATATTGCCGCCCAACCAACGCACACGTTCTGTTAGCTGAAACCCTGCTTCGCTGGAATCAAAGCGGCTCAACATAAATAGCGACAAGACCAAAGTGGCAAGGCTCGTCCATAAAGCCACCGCACGGGCATTGGCGGCAACCTCTTTTTCCTCGCCCCGAATGAGTAGGATAAACAATGCCCCCAGCAAAGGCAAAAAGGTTATCGTAGAAATGATATAGTTCATTGGCTCGCCCCCTGTAATACGAACCATGTCACAAATGCTGCCACCCCTAGCAACATTGCGAAAGCATAGTGATACAAGAATCCTGTTTGCACTTTACTGACCCGCCCGACAAGGCGTTGGACATTTTTTGCAATCGCATCTGGTCCGAAACCATCAATGATGAACATATCGCCGCCCCGCCATAATACACGCGCCAACCATTGCGTAGGACGCACGAATAAGAAGTCGTAGATTTCATCAAAATACCATTTATTGAGTAAGAATTTATAAATGAGGTCGTGTTGTGTGGCGGTATTATGCGCCCAATGCGGACGATAGATATAAAATGCCCATGCGCCAATAAACCCTGCCGCCATCATTATCGTTGGCGACCACACAATAAGCGATGGCACATTATGGAGGTCGTGCAGAATATGATTATCAGCACTGGTAAAAATACTTGCCCCCCAGAACTGCATTTGCGCATCGCCAATAAAGGCACTGGCAAATAATCCCCCCGCCAGCAATGCCCCTAGCGATAAAACAACCAATGGCAATAGCATAACAGGCGGGCTCTCATGGGCTTGCACCAAAGTATCGGCACTGGCGCGCGAGTCCCCATAGAAAGTCATAAACATAAGCCGCCAACTATAAAAGGATGTCATCCCTGCCGCCACGATAAGCAAAGCGAAGGCGAACATATGCGGGGCGATATGGGCGGCGAAAGCGGCTTCAATGATGGCGTCTTTAGAGAAATAACCAGCCGTGAGCGGAAAGCCTGTCAGAGCCAATGTCCCGATAAGCATCATCATCCAACTGATAGGAATGATGTGGCGAAGCCCCCCCATTTTACGCATATCTTGTTCGTCTTGCATAGCGTGAATAACCGAGCCCGCCCCCAAAAATAACAACGCCTTAAAGAAAGC
>JAAOIL010000103.1 GCA_015163825.1 Alphaproteobacteria bacterium
CGCGCTTCATCTGACATACGACTGGGGTCCCAGGGCGGGTCAAAGGTCATATTCACCACGACATCGCCAACGCCATCAACGCTACGCACCGCATCTTCCACCCAACGCGGCATAAGTTCTGCCACAGGACAGCCCGGGGCGGTAAGTGTCATATCAATCACCACATCGCGTGTATCGTTAACATCAACACGATAGATGAGCCCTAGCTCATAAACATCAACAGGAATCTCCGGGTCATAGACGCTTTTTAATGCCCCGATGAGTTCGTCTGTGAGTGCCGCCAGTTCGGGTGATAAAGGTGTGCCGTCTTCGTCTGTGTGTGTCATATCTTTCACCTAAAAAATGATACGGCTTTGTCTAATGCCGTTGCTGCTTGTTCTACCTCTTCGCGCGTATTATAAAAAGCGAAAGAAGCACGTAATGTGGCGGCGACCCCAAAATGCGCCATAAGGGGCTCCGCACAATGTTGCCCCGCACGCATTGCCACCCCCGATTGATCTAGCAAAGTCGCAATATCATGCGGGTGCACATCTTCTACACAAAAAGAAAGTATCGCCCCTTTCTCTTGTATATCATTTGGCGTGGGTAGCAAACGCACTTTATCTATTTGTGCGAATAAATCTGCGGCATAGTCATGCAACATCATCTCGTGTGTGTGTGCCGCCTCTCTATCCATGCCGTCAAGATAAGTGAGAGCTGCCTCTAACCCGACCGCCTCTATAATAGCGGGTGTGCCCGCCTCAAACCGCTCTGGGATATCGGCATAGTGAATGACATCTTGGCTGACGCTGGCTATCATCTCCCCCCCCCCACGATAGGGGCGCATAGTGCGCAATGTATCCGCCTTGCCATACAAAACCCCTATCCCTGTTGGTCCGTATAATTTATGCGCCGAAAAAACATAGAAATCACAATCAAGCGCTTGCACATCTATTGGCAAATGCACGATAGACTGACAACCATCTAGCAAAACTTTCACATTATGATTATGAGCGATGGCGACAATCTGTTTTGCGTTTGTGATACACCCCAAAGCGTTTGACATATGCGTCATCGCTACCATTTTAGTGCGGGCGGTGAAAGCCGCCTCATACGCCGCCATATCTAATGTGCCACTTTCGGTTATCGGTATCCATTTTAGCACCGCCCCATATCGTTCACGCAAGAAATGCCATGGCACGATATTTGAATGATGCTCCATAATAGACAGGATAATCTCATCACCCTCTTTTATTTGGGGCGCACAATAACTATGGGCGACGAGGTTGATGGCATCTGTCGCATTGGCAGTGAAGATTATGCTTTTGTCATCTGCGGCATTGATGAAGTTTGCGGTGTGTGCTCGTGCCGCCTCATAGGCGGCTGTCGCCCGATTAGAAAGTTCGTGCAAACCACGATGCACATTCGCATAATCGCGGCTAGCAAATGCCGCCATACGCGCCAACACCGCTTCTGGTTTTTGCGCCGAAGCCGCATTATCAAAATAGACAAGCGGCTTACCATTAACCGCCTGATGAAGAACTGGAAAATCTGCCCTCACCCCCGCCACATCAAAGGCGCTAGGCACTAGATGTCTCCGCAATGAGGGAGGATATATAATTTTGCACCAAAACACGTTGCGGTTCTGCCGCTATGGTTGCCACCACTTGTTCTATAAATGCCGCTATCAATAAACGCTTTGCCGTTTTCTTATCAACGCCTCGGGCTTGTAAGAAAAATAAAGCATCATCATCAAGCGCCCCAATGGTAGCGCCGTGCGCACACGCAACATCATCAGCGTAAATCTCTAATTCGGGTTTTGTATCCATTTCGGCTTCATCGCTGAGCATCATCGCACGGATATTTTGCGTGGCATCAACGTGTTGAGCATCACGCGCCACAATCACTTTGCCTTGAAATATGCCTCGTGCTGTGTCGTCCAACACATTATGCGCGTTAATCGTGCTAGATGTGTGCGCCGCATGATGATGTGCCACGCAACGCATATCGTGATGATTATTGCCCGTCCCCAAAATCGCATTGTGTAAATATGCGTGTGCCCCCACACCCGATAAATGAATATGGCTTTCGTGGCGCACCACATCACCCGCCATAATAAAATCTGTGCTATGGAGTGTCGCGTCTTTCGCTAATGTGATTGTTTGCGTCTCCACCGCTACACTACCATAATGATGGCTGATAATGTTGAGCCGTGCGCCCTGCCCCAACTCAATATCCCACCAGATATTATGGGCGCCACTGGCGGCACAGGTTTTTATTAAAGTCATCTCAACCCCCGCCTCTAGCACGATGTGATGGCGAATATGGTGGCTGGTATCGCCCAAAGTTTTCACCTCTAGCGGACGCGAGGGGGTGTTTATTACCCGCAGACATAATCCGTCTTGGGCGTGTGCCATATTATAAGCGTTAATCGCCGTTGCTTTTTCTGGCAGAGGCTGTGGCGCATAAGGCGTGATATGAAATGCCGCCTCATCGCCCTCACTCGCCTCTATATTTTTCACACCATCACGAAACACACCATCACGAAATACTATGCAATATGGATTAACACTTGCGAAATCTATCGGGGATAAAATTTGTGTCGGTTTGGCATCACGCAATAATGTTGGTAGCTCTGTATAATGCCAATCCTCGTTATGTCGTGTTGGTAAGCCTTGCGCTTGCGCCACCTTATATGCCGCTTGGCGAACACTATCTTTTTCTGGTGTGGCGATGTTAAACATTTTGATAAGCGGCATAGCCTTCCGCCTCTAGTTTAAGCGCCAATGCCGCATCACCAGATTCCACCAACTGCCCCGCCACCAATACATGGACATAATCGGGGCGGATAAAATCTAGCAGACGTTGATAATGCGTAATCACCAACATAGCGCGCTCAGGAGAACGCATCGCATTCACCCCTTCCGCTACGATTTGCAACGCATCAATATCTAAACCACTATCGGTTTCGTCTAGTATTGCGAAACGTGGTTCTAGCACCACCATTTGCAATATCTCGTTGCGTTTCTTTTCGCCACCAGAGAAGCCGACATTCAATTGACGTTTCAACATATCATCATTCATTTGTAGCGCTGCCGCTTTCTCTCTTACCAGACGCAGAAATTGGGCAGAGTTCATCGCCTCTTCGCCTCTGGCTTTACGCAAGGCATCGTAAGATGTTTTCAGCAAAGTCATATTCGTTATACCCGCCACCTCTATCGGATATTGGAAGGCTAAAAACATTCCCAAATGCGCACGGGCTTCGGGTGGTAGTGCCGCAATGTCTTGCCCCATAAAAGCAATGCTGCCTTTGGTAATCTCATAACCATCACGACCCGCCAACACATAAGACAAAGTGGATTTGCCCGATCCATTAGGACCCATAATCGCATGCACTTCCCCGCCCTTGATGACCAAGTTAATGCCACGCAAAATAGGTTCGCCATTGACGTTGACGTGTAGGTCTTTTATTTCAATGAGCGACATTATCCGACACTCCCTTCCAGTGATAGGCTGAGTAAGGCTTGCGCTTCTACGGCAAACTCCATTGGTAGTTCCTGCAAGACTTCACGGCAAAAGCCATTAACGATGAGGGAGACGGCTTCTTCTGGATCTAGCCCTCTTTGACGGCAGAAGAATAATTGGTCTTCGCTGATTTTAGAACTAGAGGCTTCGTGTTCTATGATAGCCGACTTATTTTTTGACTCTATATATGGCACGGTATGCGCCGCACATTTATCGCCGATTAAGAGGCTGTCGCATTGTGTGAAATTTCTAGCACCTTTTGCTTTCGGGTGCATATTGACCTGCCCCCGATACACATTGGACGAATGCCCCGCCGACACACCTTTGGAAATGATTTTACTTTTTGTGTTACGCCCCAGATGCAACATTTTCGTGCCGCTATCCACTTGTTGGCGATTATTAGAGATGGCGATAGAATAAAATTCACCTGTGCTGTTATCACCTCTCAAAATACATGACGGATATTTCCATGTAATGGCGGAGCCTGTTTCAACTTGCGTCCAGCTGATATGAGCGCGCGCTTCACGACAATCGCCACGTTTGGTGACAAAGTTATAGATACCACCCTTGCCATTTTCATCGCCCGGATACCAGTTCTGCACGGTGGAATATTTTATCTCTGCCTCTTCTAGGGCGACAAGTTCCACCACCGCCGCATGCAGTTGATTTTCGTCACGCATAGGGGCGGTGCACCCTTCTAAATAACTGACATAAGAGCCTTTATCGGCGATAACCAAAGTTCGTTCAAACTGCCCTGTATTCGCTTCGTTAATACGGAAATAAGTGGAGAGTTCCATCGGGCAGCGCACCCCTTTCGGGATATAAACAAACGACCCATCAGAAAAAACTGCCGAATTCATCGCCGCAAAATAATTATCGGATTTGGGAACAACCGACCCCAGATATTTACGCACGAGGGCGGGGTGTTCACGCACCGCTTCAGAGAAAGAGCAGAAAATAATGCCATGTGTCGCTAACTCCTCCCTAAAAGTTGTGCCGACCGAGACACTATCAAACACCACATCCACTGCCACTTTTCGCACACCCGCCAACACTTCTTGTTCCGCTAAAGGTATGCCGAGTTTTTTATAAACACGCAAGAGTTCGGGATCTACTTCGTCCATCGTTTTGGGAGCATTCTCCATAGAGCGTGGCGCCGCATAATAACAAAGCGACTGATAATCTATCGGTGGGTAATCAACATACGCCCAATCAGGTTCCGCCATTGTCTGCCAACGCTCATAAGCATCTAGCCGCCAATCCAGCAACCATTGCGGTTCGTCCTTCTTGGCAGAAATAAGACGCACCACTTCTTCATTTAAGCCGGGCGGAATGCGGTCGGCTTCAATATCACTGCTGAAACCATACTGATAATGCTCCCCGCCAAAGCGATTAACGTGCGCCACCGTTTCACGGCTGATAGAAGATTTTGCTTCATTTATCTCAGACATATCAAGCCGCTTTCTGTTGTTCAATAAAGGAACGAAATATATCTAGGAAGCGATGAATATCTGCCTCTTGTGTTTGCCAGCCGAAACTTACCCGCAATGCCGAAGCCGATTGTGCAGCATCAATCCCCATTGCCGCCAACACATGGCTTTGTTCTACCTTGCCACTGGAACACGCCGCCCCCGAACTTATCGCCACACCTGCAAGATCTAATTTCATCAAGAAAGTTTCTGCCGTCATTCCCCCCAATGAAAAACAAGTTGTATTTGGCAGACGCGGCACATCGGCACCGAATATGGTGATGTGTGGTGCCA
>JAAOIL010000104.1 GCA_015163825.1 Alphaproteobacteria bacterium
GAAGTGAAAGTCTCGCGTTGTTCTTGGGCAAGCCAAATGCCTAGCACCCGCAAATCAAATAGGGAATAACGCCCATTCTTTTTACGAATAACCCACCAATCAACATTAATCGGCGGGCGACCAGTGGCAAAAATAATCTGGCTGGCAACGATGAAATTACGCCCCTTTTGTTGCACCCCTAATATCTCTAATGTTTCATCACGATAATCTGTTAGGCGGTTGGCATAGACTTTAACCACAAGTTGGCGAAATAGATTTTGAAAACGCATAAAATCTTTATCGGAAATCGTGCGCACCGTTGTCCCCAATGTAAATCGCGCAATGCGGCGCATATTGGCGTGGGTATCTAGTAAATCGGCAAAAGCCGCTTCGCGCGCTGTGGCAGTTGTCTTTGTTGTCAAAATACTGATGATTTGCTTTGCCAGCATATCTACAAAGGCGCGTGCGTGTAATCCATCATCGGCGTGTGCCGTTTGTGTCATTTGGAGTGACGCCAAAGAAAAACATAATAGTAAGGCAAAAATATATTTCATTTTATTCCTCAAAATCTAATTCAGGTAGAGCGTCTAAATCAATCTTGCCATTGTGAATGCGGCTTTCGCGGTTTTGATAATACAGACTACGGATAGAGGCGTAAAAATCAATTGATGTTTTTTCTATCTGCACCAATGTAGTATCGGCATTGGCGCGGGCATCTACCGCTTGGATAACAAGTCCGCTTACCGTCCACACCGCACCCACGCCAAAATAAGTGACGGGGTTAAAAGCAATGTCAATCAGCATACCCCCAAAATCGCGCCAAGGGGTGGGACCTATCCCAGGTGTGAAAGAATAAGGCAAAGGCGGCACACCATAAACCGCCAGCGTCTGCCCAAAATCTTCGCGGTGATATTTATGCCCAAGACTTGTCGCCGGATCAAAAATGCCCCCAAAACCGATTGTGCTATTTAATAAAAAACGCGTCAATGTGGTATCGGCTCGTGCCTTTTCGCCTTGTAAAACATCGTTCACAAAAGTGACAGGGGATTGCACATTATAGAAAAAATTACGGATAGTACGCCGCAAAGACGAGGGGATAATTTCATAAGTTTTTGCCAGAGGTCTTATCGCAAACCTATCTATCTGCTGGTGCACAGCAAACATTTTGCGATTAAACCGCTCTTGCGGGTCGCGAGGGTCGGGGTTGGCTATCGGGGGCGCACCCCCACAACCGACCAAGATAAACACTGCCCCCAGCATCACTATATATTGTTTTACTCTCATAGAGATAGATTCTAGCCTATATTAGCCTGGCACGAAAGGGATAGTTTGGACTTCTGCCGCTAGATATTATATAAGCACAAGACTTAAAAAAAGATAAACAGGACAAAACAAGGATAATCTTATGGTCGCCGTCTCATTTGAATTCTTCCCACCGAAAAATATCCGCGCCGAGCAAGATTTATGGAGCGCCGTGGAGAAATTGGTGGTGGTAGAACCCGATTTTGTCTCCGTCACCTATGGGGCGGGGGGCTCTACGCGTGCGCGGACGCATGAATGTGTGCGCACAATGGTAGAGAAAAATTTGGCAGTGGCGGCGCATCTCACCTGTGTTGGCGCCCCACGAGAAGAAATAGAGGCGGTCATCGCAGACTATGCTGCTATTGGTGTTAAGCATATTGTCGCCATTCGGGGTGATATGCCCGATATGGGGGCATTCCACGCCCACCCGCAAGGCTATCAAGGCTCGGTGGAATTGGTGGCGGCGATTGCTGCGCATAATAATTTTGAAATAAGTGTTTCGGCTTATCCCGAAAAGCATCCGCAATCGGCTTCGGTGGAGGCGGATATAGATTTGCTCAAGCAGAAAATAGAGGCGGGGGCAAGTCGTGCCATCACACAATTTGTTTTTGATATGGATGTCTATTTACGCTTCCGTGATAGATTGGAGGCGGCAGGTGTGGATATTCCCGTGATACCCGCCATTATGCCCACCACTAATTTCGCAGGGGTGCAAAGAATGGCAGCGCAATGTGGGGCGGCTATTCCCGCATGGTTGGCGACAAAATTTGAGGGTTTAGAAGACGACCGCTCCACCCAAAAAGAAGCCCGAAAAGCAGTGGCAGAGGAAGTCGCCACCGCACAATGTGCGCAACTGATAGAGGCGGGGGCAGAACGTATTCATTTTTACACACTCAATCAAGCCGATGTGACTTATAATGTTTGCACACGGCTGGGTTTGGGAGCAGGACAATGACACAAGATATAAGAGAACGCATCAAGCATCATATCTTGCTGAAAGACGGACCAAATGGGACGATGATTCAAGCGCGGGAGCTAAGCGAGGAAGAATTTAGGGGCGACCGCTTCGCTGACCATCCGCAATCCTTGCGTGGTAATAATGATATGCTGTGCCTCACCCAGCCCGCTATCGTGCAAGAAATCCACGCCGAATATCTGGCGGCGGGGGCGGATATTATCGGCACAAATACTTTTTCGGCAACGTCTATCGCCCAAGCAGATTATGGGCTGGAAGATTTAGCCAAAGAGATTAATTTTGAAAGTGCAAAGATTGCCCGCACCGCTTGTGATGTCGCACAGGCAAACACACCCGATAAACCTCGCTATGTGGCGGGGGCTTTAGGTCCTACCAATCGCACCGCCTCAATCTCGCCCGATGTCAATGATCCCTCTATCCGTAATGTCGATTGGGACACGCTCTATGGCGCCTATACACAAGCAGCGCAAGGCTTGCTAGATGGGGGCGCCGATGTGCTATTGATAGAAACCGCCTTTGATACCCTCAACACCAAAGCCGCTATCGCCGCCGTCAGAGACATAAGCCAAGATATTCCCCTGATTGTATCGGGCACGATTACCGATTTATCAGGGCGCACATTATCGGGGCAAACAACGACAGGCTTCTGGCATTCCGTGCGACACGCAAAACCTTTCGCTGTTGGTCTTAATTGCTCTTTGGGGGCAGAAGAACTGCGCCCCTATGCACAAGAAATAGCCCGTGTGGCAGATTGTAATATATCTATCTATCCCAATGCCGGCTTACCAAATGCCTTTGGCGGCTATGATCAAACGCCAGAAGAAATGGTCGCTATTTTAGATGAGTTCGCCGCTAAAGGATGGCTGAATATCGTCGGGGGCTGTTGTGGTTCAACCCCTGCCCATATTAAGCGTCTGGCAGAGATTACCGAAAAATATCCGCCGCGTGTGGGGGTGAAGCCGCCTCATAAACTACGCCTATCAGGGCTAGAAGCCTTTACATTAAGCGATGAAATCCCCTTCGTTAATATCGGGGAGCGCACCAATATCACAGGCTCGGCGCGGTTTCGCAAACTCATCAGCGAGGGCGATTACGAAACGGCAGTGGAAGTCGCAAAACAACAAGTGGAAAGCGGTGCGCAGATTATTGACATCAATATGGACGAAGGAATGCTGGATAGCGAAGCGGCTATGGTGCGGTTCTTGAACTTGCTAGCGGGGGAGCCCGACATCGCGCGGGTGCCATTTATGATTGATAGTTCAAAATGGTCGGTCATAGAGGCGGGGCTAAAATGTGTGCAAGGCAAAGCGATTGTTAATTCTATTTCCCTGAAAGAAGGCGAAGCCCCCTTTGTGGAACAAGCGCAAGCCTGTTTGCGTTATGGGGCGGCTGTTGTCGTTATGGCATTTGACGAGCAAGGACAGGCAGACACGGCGACACGTAAATTTGAAATATGCAAACGCTCCTATGAGATTTTGGTCAAGCAAGTGGGCTTTGCCCCCGAAGATATTATTTTTGACCCCAATATATTTGCCGTTGCCACAGGTATAGAAGAGCATAATAATTATGCGCTAGATTTTATTGAAGCGACAAAGCGTATTCGGGCAGAACTGCCGCATGTGCATGTGTCGGGTGGGGTGTCTAATATCTCGTTCTCGTTTCGGGGCAATGATAGAGTGCGCGAAGCGATGCATGCTGCCTTTCTTTATCATGCGATTGCGGCGGGTATGGATATGGGTATTGTCAATGCGGGGCAGTTGGCGGTTTATGAAGATATAGACGCCGCCTTGCGTGATGCGGTGGAGGATGTGATTCTCAATCGCCGTGATGATGCCACTGACCGCTTACTGGCGATTGCTGAAACATACAGAGGCAATGGCGAAGTAGCAGAAGTGGCGAATCCCGCTTGGCGTGAAGAGCCAGTGACGGCACGGCTAACCCATGCTCTGGTGAATGGCATTGTTGATTTCATAGAAGACGATAGCGAAGAAGCCCGCATAACGCTTGGCTCGCCCTTGCTGGTGATAGAGGGGGCGCTTATGGACGGTATGAATAAAGTTGGCGATCTTTTCGGGGCGGGCAAAATGTTTTTGCCACAAGTGGTGAAGTCGGCGCGTGTGATGAAACGTGCGGTGGCTTATCTCGAACCCTTTATGGAGGGTGGTGAAGAAAAATTGACGAGCAAGGGCAAAATCATTATGGCGACGGTCAAGGGTGATGTGCATGATATTGGCAAGAACATTGTCGGTGTGGTGTTGCAATGCAATGGCTTTGATGTGATTGATCTAGGGGTGATGGTGCCGTCTGCAACGATATTGGCGAAGGCAACAGAAGAGAAAGCCGATATTATTGGTCTGTCGGGTCTGATTACCCCCAGCCTTGATGAGATGTGTTATGTCGCCCAAGAACTGGAACGCGGGGGGTTTAATCTGCCCTTGCTGATTGGCGGGGCGACCACCTCTAAAGTGCATACGGCAGTGAAGGTGAATCCGAACTATAAAAACGGACAAGCGATTTATGTTACCGATGCTAGTCGGGCTGTCGGGGTTGTGTCAAAATTGCTCGCCCCCGACCAAAGAGATGCCTATTGCGATGACATCAATACAGAATATAAAGCAATGGCAGAAGCCCACGCTCGCAACACACGCGAAGATACACGATTGCCATTGGCGAAGGCGCGGGAAAATGGCTTAAAGATTACACCTGCACCGCATAAGCCACAATTTTTAGGCACACACACATTGGCAGATTATGATCTCGCTGAATTGCGCAACTATATTGATTGGACACCCTTTTTCCATAGTTGGGATTTGCGTGGCACATATCCCGCCATTATGAGCGATGATAAAGTGGGGGCGGCGGCGACTTCTCTATATAATGACGCACAAAAAATGCTGGACGATATGATTGCCAAGAAATGGCTAACGGCAAAAGCGGTTATTGGATTTTTTGCGGCGGCTCGTGATGGCGATGACATCGCTTTATTCACCGATGACACGCGCACTAAAGAGCAAGGGCGTCTGCATACATTGCGCCAGCAAATGCAACATTCTAAGGGAGCAAAGGCGGTAGCCCGTGCTAATTATGCGCTGGCAGATTTTGTCGGGGGGGACGATTATGTCGGGGGCTTTGTCGTCACCACAGGACATGGCGAAGCCGCGCGCACCAAGATATTTGAAGCGGCTGGCGATGATTATAGCGCCATCTTATTCAAAGCGCTGGCAGATAGATTGGCAGAAGCCTTCGCCGAACGTATGCACGAACGCGTCCGCAAAGAATTTTGGGGCTATGCCGCAGACGAAGACCTAGATAGAGCAGGGCTTATTGCTGAGACCTATCAGGGTATTCGCCCGGCACCCGGTTATCCCGCCCAGCCCGACCACACAGAAAAAGCCACTTTGTTCCGCTTGCTCGATGCCGAGAAAGAAATAGGCGTGCGCCTGACAGAGAGTTTCGCTATGTATCCGGGTTCGGCAGTATCAGGGCTTTATTTCAGCCACCCCGATAGCGTCTATTTCGGGGTCGGTCGTATCGGGCGTGATCAAATAGAAGACTACGCCAAGCGCAAATCTATGACGATAGAAGAATGTGAACGCTGGCTCGCCCCCATTCTCGCCTACCGCCCATGACCAAATTAGGCTATAAGTAATAGCATGTCAGTTTGGGGAAAAATTGCAGGTGCCGCGACAGGCTATGTGCTAGGTGGTGTGCCGGGGGCGTTGCTAGGGTCGCTGGCGGGGCATTATGCCATAGATAAAACAAGCGATAAGCAAGTCGTTTTCACCATTGCCGTGATTGCGCTGGCGGCGAAAATGACTCGTGCCGATGGCACGATACACCCCAATGAGTTAGAAGCCGTGCAAAATGTTTTGCGTGTGCCAGAGCGCGAGCAAAAGAATATGGCGCGTGTGTTCAATCTTGCCCAAGAAGATGTGGCGGGGTTTGATGCCTATGCGAAACAAGTCGCCGCTATTTATGCGGATAACCCACAAGTGCTAGAAGATGTGCTGGATATGTTGTTCTACATTGCCTATGCCGATGGCGAACTCCACCCCGCCGAGGAGGCATATTTGCGAGAAGTCGCAAGGATATTCGCCACCCCTGAAAGTCATTTTAA
>JAAOIL010000105.1 GCA_015163825.1 Alphaproteobacteria bacterium
ATAAAAGGGTTGGGCGCACATCTTGCTCTATAATCATTTTGTCAAATGTGTCTAAATGTTTCTGCTCTTGCTCTGCCATTTCATCAATCAAAGATAAAATATGCTCGTGCTGTTCTCCCTGTTCTCCCTGTTCTCCCTGTTCTCCCTGTTTTTCCTGTTGTTGGGTATTTTTGCGTGCGAATACAGCGCGTTGTCCTTGTAAAATACGCACCGCCGCATATTCACCCGCATGGTCTACACGTATCATATTGTGAAGGCGGTTTCTAATAGGGGGGCTAATAGGGGGGGTCATTTTTTGGCTCCGTATAAAGCAAGTGCTGATAATCCAAAACTCGCCAGGGCATTATAACCCGCCAGCGATAGCGAAAGAAAGCGAAAAGACGGACGCTCGCAAGACACAAAAGGGCGGTTGAGTTGTGCCAATAAATCTTGCGTGGAGGTGATGGCGCTTGCCCCCGACCCCGACCCTGTTCCTGCACAGCCAAGCGGTCCCGCCCACCAACCATATTCTACGCCGCTATGATAAATGCCGAAGACAGCATTGGCGGCAAATATAATAGCGAGAACAACGAGTAAGCCTCTGCCGGCAATTGGAAATCTTAAAGCGCAAAAGCCACCATAGACACCAAGCCCTAGCGCAATATAATAGGCATAACGTTGTTGCAAACATAAAGGACAAGGGGCAAGCCCTGCCAGTTCTGCCGCCCAGACGATCGCTAAAATAATAGCACTAGCACTTGTGATAAGCGCATATATTGAGATAATATAAGATGTGTGTTTCATGCCCATATAAGATAAATACTAATGAGCGCCAGCGCAAGCACGACCCATGATAAAGTGGTAAAATATTTTTCTATATTGGCGATGATGTCGCGTCCAAAAAAATAGACAAGGGTGGCGAGTAAGAAAAAGCGTATGCCCCGCCCGATAAAAGCGGCGGCAATAAAAGGCACTATAGGCGCACCCAAAGCACCACTTGCCAAAGTTGCTAATTTGAAGGGGATAAAACTAATCGCTGCCACCAGCACCACCCATACCCCATAACTGGCGTATGTTGTTTGGAATTGAGCATAGGCGGCTTCGCCTCCCACAAGTGGCGATACTATATCCCATGCCAGCGTCCCCAATATATAAGCCACCCCCGCCCCCAATGTGGAGCATAGTGTAGCAAACCCCGCTAACCACCAGATACGCACCCGCTTATAGGCATCGCCTGTTTTGGTTTGGGCAAACATCATCGGTAGCAATATGACATCAGGGGGAATGGGAAAAATAAAACTCTCGGTAAAGGCGACCCCGCCCAAAGTGGGCACAGCATAACGCGACCGCGCCAGCGCTAGGGTTTTGTCATAAAGTTTGCGTAACATAGTGCCAATCTAGCCCAATGCGGCTAGAATATATAGACATTTTTGCCCATAAGACTATAATGGCATTCATAAATATGTCATACTAGTCGCGTGCCCTCGTGGTGGAATTGGTAGACGCGATGGATTCAAAATCCATTGTCCGC
>JAAOIL010000106.1 GCA_015163825.1 Alphaproteobacteria bacterium
AATGGCAGAACAAGCAAAGCATTAAGGGCGCTTGGCTATCCTGTAGAGATTTATTAGCGCTCATTTTATGCACTAGCACTGCCCCTATATTTCGGGTAAGGTTTTGTTATGTCGGATTCACAAGTGGTGGTAAAGAAGCCCAGCAAGGGTGTGCAATTCTTTTATGGGTTGGGGGCTATGCCCTATGGTATAAAGGATAATGGGTTCAGTTATTTTTTATTGATATTTTATTCGCAAGTGTTGGGTTTGCCGCCTTATGCCGCTAGTTTGGCACTTGCCATAGCGATAGCGATTGATGCGGTTTCAGACCCGATTGTGGGCTATGTTTCTGATAATTGGCGCTCCAAATTTGGTCGCCGTCATCCGTTTATGTATGTGGCGATGATACCGATATGTTTGAGTTATGTTTTCTTGTGGAATCCGCCAGCGGAGGTTATTGCGGATAAAGAGTTGCTGTTTTATTATTTGCTAGCGCTGGCGGTGTTGGTTCGCATTTTGATTACATTTTTTGAGGTGCCGAACACGGCTCTTATATCAGAGTTCACAGATGATTATGATATGCGAACAGGTTTGATGGGTTTGCGTTATATGTTTGGCTGGCTGGGTGGTATAGGTATGGCGATGCTTGGTTATTTTGTATTTTTGGGCGATGCGGATTCGCTGGTGGCAGAAGGTGTTGTGTCGGGTTATGGTGCTTATGGTATGATGGCGGCGGGGTTGATGTTTGTGGGCATGTTGGTGTCGGCATTGGGCACGCACCGCACGATAGAAACTTTGCATGTGCCGCCTTCACGCACGCGCCCTCGCTTGGCGGATGTCTTTCGGGAGTTATGGGAGACGACCCGTAATTATTCTTT
Organism: Alphaproteobacteria bacterium; assembly: GCA_015163825.1. GTDB lineage: Bacteria > Pseudomonadota > Alphaproteobacteria > RS24 > RS24 > JAAOIL01. Next base: position 858 of record JAAOIL010000106.1, read on the forward strand.
TCGTGTGTTGTTTGTTGCGTCTATTTTTTCGGGAACGGCTGCGGGTTTGGGTGCGGCGATGAGTGTTTATTTCAATACTTTTTATTGGGGGCTTGCGCCACAGCAACTTGGATTATTTAGTATTGTGCATGTGTTTTCTGCTTTGTGTGCTTTGCCTGCCGCCTATGTGCTTGGCAAAAAGTTTGAGAAGAAGCAGGCGGCTATGGGTAGTTTTTTCATTATGATTGCTTTTGGTCCTGTTATGGTGTTGGCACGATTGGCAGATTTACTACCGCCGAATGGTAGCGATCTTTTATTTTTATTATTGGCGGTGCATACTTTTATAGAGGTCGGTATGATTATTATATTTTTCACTTTATTTGGGGCGATGATGGCAGATGTCGTAGAAGACAGCGCCGTAGATACCGCAAGGCGAAGTGAGGGTGTGTTGTTTGCGGCGCGGGGTTTTGCGGGAAAGATGGTGTCTGGTGTGGGTGTTCTTATTGCGGGGTTGATAATCACGGCGGCTGGTTTACAGCCCAGCATTACCACGCCTGATAATGTGCCGCCCGATGTTTTGCGCAATCTTGTTTTATACACCGTGCCTGTGCAAGTGTTATTCTATGGCACGGCTTTGTATATATTGCGTTATTATCGTATTACCCGCCAGAAACACGGGCGTAATTTAGCGGAACTTTCGCAAGCGAATTAGTTGCTTATCTGGTGGGGAGGGGATATGCTTACGCCTCAAATAAAAGGGAGATTTGAATGCCGTATCGTGCGCCGATAGATGAAATCCAGTTTGCTTTATTCCACGAGGCGGGTTTTGCGCGCCTTATTGAAAGCGGAAAATATCCAGACTTGACGGAGGAATTGGCACAAGCCATCACCACCGAAGCGGCGAAATTGGCAACGAATGTCGTCGCCCCTATCTATAAACAAGCCGATGAGGAAGGCGTGGAATTTGACGCTGGCGGGGTCAAAGTCTCGGCGGCGATAAAGTCTGCTTATGAGGAATATCAAAAGGCGGGGTGGACGGCACTCATCGCCCCACCGAAATATGGCGGGCAAGGTCTGCCGCTCTCATTATCCAATGCCGTGGCAGAGATGATGAATGCCAATGCCGCTTTTTATCTTTGCCCTATGCTATCGGCTAGCGGGGTAGAGGCATTGCTCGCCCACGCAACGGATGAGCAGCAACAAAAATATCTGCCGCAAATCGTATCGGGCGTGTGGAGTGCGACAATGTTATTAACAGAATCGCAAGCGGGTTCTGATGTTGGTAATATCCGCACGAAAGCAATCCCACAAGGCGATGGCAGTTATAAATTATCGGGGACGAAAATATACATTACTTATGGCGACCACGATATGTGCGACAACATTATTCACTTTGTGTTGGCACGAACACCAGATGCGCCCGAAGGCACAAAAGGCATATCTTTATTTCTAGTACCGAAAATACTGGTCAATGATGATGGATCATTGGGGGCGCGTAATGATATTCATTGCATAGGGCTAGAAAAGAAAATGGGAATACACGCCAGCCCAACTTGCGTGATGGCGATGGGCGAAAATGAGGGCGCAATAGGGTGGCTTGTCGGGGGAGAGTTTCAAGGCATGGCATGTATGTTCACGATGATGAATAATGCGCGTCTGGCAGTTGGTGTGCAAGGGGTTGGTCTGGCAGAGGCAGCCACGCAACACGCATTTGACTATGCCAACACCCGCAAACAAGGACGCGCCCCCGATGCGGAGAAGTCTGATAATGCGGCGGTAGAGATTATCAATCATCCTGATGTGCGCCGTATGCTGATGACGATGCGGTGCCTGACCGATGCGGCGCGGGCTATTTGCTATGATAATGCGGTGCACGCCGATATTGCTAACAGCACAGGCGATGAGGAAGCGAAACTGCGGAGCGATTTACTGACACCCATCTCCAAAGCCTTCAGCACTGATAGTGCGAATGAGGTTGCCTCGTTAGGGGTGCAGGTGCATGGCGGTATGGGCTTTATAGAGGAAGCAGGCGCGGCACAATATATGCGGGACGCTAGAATTCTACCGATATATGAAGGCACGAATGGTATCCAAGCGATGGATTTAGTCATGCGGAAAATATCGCTAGCGGGTGGGGCGGCACTTAAAAACTATATTGGCGAAATGCGCGAAACTGCCGAACTATGCCGACAATCCAATCACCAGATATTGGGGGAGATTGCGCTTTCATTAAGCGACGCCCTAGACGCATTAGATGACGCAACAGATTGGCTTCACACAACACTAAAAGAAAAAGCCCAAGATGCTCTGGCAGGGGCTTCGGCTTATTTAAGGTTGATAGGGCTGGCATCGGGCGGGCATTATCTGGCAAGAGGCGCATTAGCCACCCAGCAAGAAAAAGATTTTTCCCCTGAATTCTGCAAGCGCAAATTGGCATCGGCTCACTTTTTTGCGCAACATTTGCTCTGCCAGTGCAAGGGCTTAACGCAAAGCGTCAAGGCGGGTGGGGCGGTGCTAGACGATATCGGGCTAGAAGCATTCACGAATTAGCGTAATAAAACGCAAGATTGTTTGATTTTATGTTTGCTGTGCTGGGCGGTATGCTTGGCTTATGAGTGATTCTGATTTCACAGCAATAATCCTAGCGGCGGGGAAGGGCACACGTATGCACTCTGCCACGCCGAAGGTTCTGCACACTTTGGCGGGTCGTGCGATGCTTGGTTATGTGTTGGCAGCAGCACAAGAAGCGGGGGCGAAACAAATATGTTTAGTCACAGCACCCAATCAAAATAGTGTGCGCGATTATGCCGATACACAAATGGATATTACACATTGCCTACAAAAAAAACAAAACGGCACGGGTGATGCGGTGGCGGTGGCAATGGCACAATGTAATCACGAACGTGTTGTTGTGTTGTTTGGTGATACCCCAATGTTGGGTGCAGATGTTTTACGCAATCTTGCAAACACAAAAGCCGATGTTGCGGTGATGGGTTTTGAACCAGATGACCCCGCACAATATGGGCGCATAATTATGAAAGACAATAACCCGACAAAAATAATAGAATATAAAGATGCAGATGAAATCACACGCGCCATACCATTATGCAATGGTGGCGCAATGAGTGTGCGCCGCGATGTGTTGCAAGACTTGCTACCGCAATTACAAAATGACAATGCACAAGGGGAATATTATTTGCCGGATATTGTCGGGCTGGCACACACGAAAAACCACACGACAACACTGGTAATGGCTTCGCCGCAAAATGCACAAGGCGTTGATAGTCGGGCGGGGTTGGCGGCGGCGGAAGCCTTGATACAAAAGGGTTTGCGGCGCAAGCACTTGTTGGCGGGGGTCGGTATGCAAGACCCGACAAGTGTGTTTTTAAGCTATGATACACGCATTGCGCCCGATGTTTTTTTGGAGCCAAATATACAAATAAATACGGGCGTTTCTATTGGGGCGGGCAGTGTTATAAAATCGTTTTCACATTTAGAAGGTGTGGTGATTGGTGCGAATGTGCAAGTCGGACCATTTGCAAGATTGCGCCCCGACACAAATATAAAAGACAATGCGCGCATCGGTAATTTTGTAGAGATAAAAAAAGCGGATATAGGTGTTGGCAGTAAAGTTTCGCATTTGTCTTATATAGGTGATGCGCGTTTGGGCAGCGATGTTAATATCGGTGCGGGTGTTATCACTTGTAATTATGATGGCGAAACAAAACACTTAACACAAATAGAAGATGGTGCTTTTGTCGGTTCCAATAGTTCGTTGATTGCCCCGATAACGATTGGGGCAAAATCTTATATCGGATCGGGTTCGTCTTTGTCTAAAAATGTTGCGGCGAGAAGTTTAGCACTGACACGCGCACCGCTTCGTGAGATAAAAAATTACACAAAGAATAAAAAGGCGAAAAAATAATGTGCGGTATTATTGGCATTGTCGGCAATGAGAACACACCTTCTGTTTCCGCTTCTATATTTGAGGGTCTGAAGCGGTTGGAATATCGTGGCTATGATAGTGCGGGTATTGCGACCCTAGAGGGGGGGCAATTGCATAGGCGCAGGGCGCAGGGCAAGTTGAATGCTTTGCGTGATACATTAGAGGCGTCTCCTTTAGCGGGGCATTTGGGGATAGGGCACACGCGTTGGGCGACGCATGGCGCGGCGGTAGAGGCGAATGCGCATCCGCATAGCACACAGCGTGTGGCGGTTGTCCATAATGGCATTATAGAGAATTACAAACCCCTGAAGGGGGAGTTGATAGCGGGGGGTGCCACTTTCACCTCTGATACAGATACGGAGGTTATTGCTC
>JAAOIL010000107.1 GCA_015163825.1 Alphaproteobacteria bacterium
CACTGCCGCCCACTGGCTGATTGATGTCGGGTTAGATGTCGATTGCGATTGTATTTTGCCCATGGCTTTAATCAGGGGCAGAGGTCCCGCGCAATATCCTATGCGCCAGCCTGTCATGCAATAGGCTTTAGAGACGCCATTCATCGTAAGGGTGCGCTCATATAAAGTGGGTTCTATTTGGGCGGGGGTGGAGAATACGAAATTGTCGTAAGTTAAATGCTCGTACATATCGTCTGTCAGAATCCACACATGGGGGTGGCGCACCAGCACATCTGTTAGCGCCTTTAACTCGCTCTCGGTATAAGCCGCCCCTGTCGGATTGCTGGGGGAGTTGAAGATAAACCATTTCGTTTTGGGGGTAATCGCCGCCTCTAATGTGTCGGGCTGTAGTTTGAACCCGTCCTGCTGTCGGGCGGCGGCGATAATCGGGGTGCCACCCGCAAGGGCGACGATATCCGGATAACTAACCCAATAAGGCGCAGGGATTACAACCTCATCACCCGCATTGAGGGTCGCCATCATCGCATCGTAAATAACGGGCTTGCCGCCGGGCGCTACAAACACTTGCTCCTTCGTATAGGTTAAGTGATTATCGCGTAAGAATTTATCGCATATCGCTTGCTTTAATTCCGCTATGCCCGTGACATCTGTGTATTTGGTTTCGCCCCGCTCTATCGCCGCTATCGCCGCCGCTTTGATATTCGCAGGGGTGTCAAAATCAGGCTCCCCCGCCCCTAACCCTATCACATCACGACCAGATGCCCGCAACCGCCGCGCCGTATCCGTAACCGCCATCGTCGCCGAGGGTTTAATCCGAGAAAGGGCATCCGAAAAGAAAGTGTCATCCGACATCATATAGTCCTCTTATTAGTAAATATGGCGGCACATTACTGCCACACTTGCCATCTTGCAAGAAAATACTATGATAATCAAATGACAGATCAAGAAACATCGCTAACAGGACGAAAACCCCTAGCGCCTCTGGTGGAGCCCGGCTTGGATTCACAAGCGGCTGCTCTTTTTCGGGCTAGTCGTGCGGCGCGTCCCCTTAAAAGCGAGGGGGGCAAAGACTTCGCCTTCACCTCCCCCTTTCAACCAAGCGGCGACCAGCCCCAAGCCATAGAAGAACTAACCGCCGCCATCAACGACAAAGAAAGAGACCAAGTCCTATTAGGCGTAACAGGCTCTGGCAAAACCTACACGATGGCGAAAGTCATTGAACAAACTGGTCGCCCCGCTTTGATACTCGCGCCTAATAAAACACTGGCGGCGCAACTCTATAGCGAGTTCAAATCTTTCTTTCCCGATAATGCCGTGGGGTATTTCGTTTCCTATTACGATTACTACCAGCCCGAAGCCTATGTGCCACGCAGCGATACCTATATAGAAAAAGAAAGCAACATTAACGAACAAATAGATCGTATGCGTCATGCCGCAACACGTATGCTATTGGAACGCGATGATGTCGTCATTGTCGCCTCGGTGTCTTGTATTTATGGCATTGGCTCGGTGGAGAGTTATTCCAATATGATTATAGAGTTAAAGAAAGACGAAAAAGTTTCGCGCGATGATTTACTCTCTCGCTTGGTGGCGTTGCAATATAAGCGGAACAATGTTGCCTTTTTGCGTGGTGATTTTCGGGTGCGGGGGGATACGGTAGACATATTCCCCGCCCACTATGAAGACCGCGCATGGCGCATAGAATTGTTTGGCGACCAAATAGAATCCATAACGGAGTTTGACCCCCTAACGGGAGAGAAAGCGG
>JAAOIL010000013.1 GCA_015163825.1 Alphaproteobacteria bacterium
CGCCCATTGGGGAGTGTTTCTTGATAGCGGGGTGTGCGCTCCCCATTCTCCACAAAATCTGCCACGCGCTTGCGCGCGATTGGTTTATCGTTGAGCCATACCACACCATCACGCATTTGTATTTTATCACCGCCCATACCGATGATGCGTTTGATATAATCGGTGCGACCATCGGCTGGCAGTTTGAATACTACGACATCGCCTCGTGTCGGTGTTTGCGAGAACACCCGCCCCACAAACAGAGGCGGTGAAAACGGCATACTATGGCGGGAGAATCCATAACTATATTTAGAGACAAACAGAAAATCCCCCACCAGCAGGGTTGGTTTCATAGAGCCAGAGGGGATATTGAAAGGTTGAAATACAAACGACCGCACCGATAGCGCAATCACTGCCGCCCAAAAGAACATCCGAAAATAACTGCCCCATGTTTCTTTTTGTTTCATAACGTGTTCTCTTGTGTGTCTGTAGCATCATCTATAGTGGAGATGATGACGATGGCTTGAGCGAGAGGGAAATCATCTGTGATGGTTATATCTATTTGCGCTGTTTTATTTTTGGGCGTGATATGGTTTAGCCGTGCCAGAGCGCCATTGGTTAGTGCCATAGTCGGCTTGCCTGATTTTAAGTTTATAACCCCCATATCGCGCCAGAACACACCTTGACGCAAACCCGTGCCGAGTGCTTTCGCACACGCTTCTTTCGCGGCGAAACGTTTGGCATAAGAGGCGGCACGATTGAGGCGACGCTCAGAACGTTTTTGTTCCCTCTCTGTAAAAATGCGTTGGACGAATCTATCCCCGAAACGTGTCAATGTTGTTTCAATGCGGCGAATATCTATGAGGTCGTTGCCAAGCCCAATAATCATACCACACCCCCCTTATTGATATGGGCTCGCATACGCGCAATCGCTTCTGCCAAGCCAATAAACACACCTTCACTCACCAAAAAATGCCCGATATTGAGTTCAGCAATCTCTGGTAGGCTTGCCATCGCCTCGGCTGTTTCAAAGTTGAGCCCATGCCCCGCATGAACCTCCAACCCCAATGAAGACGCAAATGATGCCCCATGCATAAGCCGCACCCATTGCGTTTCTTCCCCCGCCCCGCCAAAGGCATGACAATAAGAGCCCGTGTGTAGTTCCACACAATCGGCACCCAATTCATGGGCTGTTTCTATCTGGGCTTTGTCGGGGTCAATGAATAGCGACACACGAATAGAGGCTTCTTGTAAAGGCGCAATATAGGACGCCAAATCATCGGCTTCGGCGACAACATCTAGCCCGCCTTCTGTTGTAATCTCTTGGCGCTTCTCTGGCACGAGGCAACACGCATTCGGTTTATGACGCAACGCAATCGCTAGCATTTCTGGTGTTGCCGCCATCTCCAAATTAAGGGGGAGCGTTAGTGTTTCCACCAGACGAGCAATATCCGCATCGCTGATATGGCGGCGGTCTTCACGCAAATGCGCCGTGATACCATCAGCACCCGCCTGTTCTGCTATTTGTGCCGCCCGAACCGGGTCTGGCACAGCACCGCCTCTGGCATTGCGTATCGTGGCGATGTGATCCACATTCACGCCCAATCTTATTTTGCTGGTGCGAGACATTATAACCGCCCCTTATGATATTTCTTCTGATAAATATGGATAATCCCGACACTGCTATAATAAATAATCACCGCAATCATTAAACCAACAGGAAAACTACCCAGCATAAAGGGAACGAATATCGGTAGGAATACCGAAGCGGGTTCATTCCATAAAGTGCCAAGTGTAAGATTTTCAAAATCAAGTGGCATACGATTATCGCCCAATAGATAATTGCCGACACTATAAGACCCCGCCCAAATAAACGGAAAGGTAATGGGATTGCCAACCCAAGTGCCCAGCGCGGCTGCTAAATAATTGCCGCCTATTGCCCAGCATATCAACCACGCATAGACGATATGCAAACCGATAAGCGGCGATGCCGAAACAAAAGCCCCCCCCGCAAAACCCAAAGCGATAGAATGAGCGGAAGCCCTTGTGCGTATGGCACGGCGCCACATATAGGTGAAAGCCCTTGCCCACCCCGCACGTGGCCACAGGAATTGCCGCCAACGTTGCAAATAAGAAAGAGAGAACCGCCGCCTAAACATAGTCTATCGCTTTTTCGCTAAAGCACGACTGCCGGGTTTTATGGCAGGGATAGTGCGCAAGTCGGCAGGGATTTTATTTTTTGCAAAAGTTTCTATATTGAGCCGTGCCAGCGCGTGTAGTTTGACCCCGATTTTCGCTTTACCATTGGAGCGATCTATTAAGCACCCCGCACTTGCGACCTTGCCGCCATAATCGCGGATTGTTGCTATCGCCTCGCATGAAGATAGCCCTGTTGTCACAATATCTTCCACCATCACGACACGTTTTCCTTTAAGGGAAAAGCCCCGCCGCAGTTCAAAGTTTTTGCCGACACGTTCTAGAAATACATTCTCTACTTTTAATTGCCGTGCCACTTCATAGCCGATAAGCACCCCCCCCATAGCGGGGGAAACCACCACATCAATAGCCCCTTTGGTGGTGGCGCGGATTTTATCTGCCAATGCCTTTGCCAGACGCGCCGCCCGACGAGGCTGCATCAACACCCGCGCACATTGCAGATATTGACGACTATGCAAACCAGATGACAACACAAAATGTCCTTCCAGCAATGCCTCGGCTTTGCGGAATTCATTGAGTGTTTGTTCTGGTGTCATTATCGTGCTTCCTATTCTTGTTGCGGTGATGTTATGCGCTCTATGGAACTTATCACACTGCTGCCTTTTAAGACATCAATAAGTTTAGAAACATGTGGCACATCGCGCACTTCTATATCTATAATCAGGTCGCAAAAATCATCATTGCGTTGCGTGATAGAAAGATTGGCGATATTCGCACCAAAATCTGCAAAGGTTTGCGTGATAGCACTCAAAGAACCAGTGCGATTTATGACGCTAACCAATAAGCGACCCTGAAATAATCTTTCCCGAGATATGTTATCCATATCCCAACGCATTTGCACCCAGCGTTCTGGCGTGTCGCTATACTCATCAAGCGCAGGGGAAGACGCAGGATAAACAATAAGCCCCGCCCCCGCCGTGGTTATGCCAACAATCTTATCTTGCGGCAGAGGGAAATGATCTGGGGCAAAACGTATAGCACTGCCATAACGACCCGCCCCCACAGGCAACACCACAGATGATGGGTCGCCTTGTATATCTTCCCCCTTGCCCCGCCCGATAAGAGAACGCACAGCACCCGCCAGACCCCGACGCTTATCTGATTTTTGAATTTTATGTTCGGGCAAGACGGCTTGTAGAACATTGGTCGCCGATACATCGCCCCGCCCAATAGCGGCATAGAGCGATTCTAAATTATCAAAATCCATAACCCCCAAAGCCCGCTCCAGCAAAGTCGGGTTGCACGTCTCGCCTTCGCTTTCAAAGGAGTTATAAACCATGCGTTTGCCTAACCCCGCATAAGTTGCCGCCTCCCCTTCCCTTAAGTAATGACGGATAGCAGATTTCGCCTTACCTGTTTTGACTTGGTGCAGCCAAGTTTCACGAGGCGCGGCATCATCGGCACGAATGATTTCTATTTCATCACCATTATTTAATGTCGTGCGTAAAGGCAGTTTGCGCCCATTGATACGCGCCCCCACACAACTATTGCCGATTTGTGTATGCACCGCATAGGCAAAGTCTAGTGCCGTTGCCCCATGCGGCAGAGAAATTAACCGCCCCTTTGGGGTGAAACAAAATACTTGGTCGTTGAAAAGTTCTAGTTTGGTGTTCTCTAAAAACTCTTCTGCTGTGCCACCTCTGCGGATTTGCGCGACCATATCCCGCAACCACTGAAACGGCTCTATCGTTTCCATATCGGGGGAGGCAGGGGTTGTGTCAAATAACTCCCCTATATGTCCGTCCCCTAAATCTTTGTACCACCAATGGGCGGCAATACCATTTTCGGCAACACTTTCCATTTGCTTATCACGGATTTGCACCTCTACTCTTTTATTGTCGGGTCCTATAATCGTTGTGTGCAACGACCGATACCCATTCAGTTTTGGGGTTGAGATATAATCCTTATAACGCCCCTGCACATAATTATATTGCCGATGCAAAACCCCCAATGCCCGATAACAATCATCTTCATTTTCTACAATGATGCGATAGCCGAAAATATCTGATAATTGCTCCAGCGAAATAGATTTGCTCTGCATTTTGCGCCAAATAGAAAACGGACTCTTCTGTCGTCCCACAACATGGGCACGGATATCATGCTCTGCCAATAGATTATAAAATGTGTAAGAGATGTCGTCTAATTGTGTGCCGCTATTTTTCTGCAAACTAGCGAGGCGGTCTTTGATTAAATCTCGTGCTTGCGGATTGATATGAGAGAAAGATAAATCCTCCAACTCCTCCCTAAAGTTTTGCATACCGATACGACCAGCAAGGGGGGCGTAAATATCTAGCGTCTCTTCTGCGATGCGGCGGCGCTTGGCTTCGGACGGGATAAAATAAAGGGTGCGCATATTGTGTAAGCGGTCGGCAAGTTTCACCAATAAAATGCGAATATCCTCTGCCGTTGCCAATAAGAGTTTGCGGAAATTTTCTGCATGGGCGCTACCTTCCGATGATAGTTCCAGCCGCGAGAGTTTTGTTACACCATCAACAAGTTTGGCGATTTCCTCCCCGAATAGGGATTCTATCTCTTCGTAATCTGTGTCTGTGTCTTCTATTGTGTCGTGCAATAAGGCGGTGGCTATGCTGGCTGTGTCTAATCTTAAATCGGTTAATATACCCGCCACCTCTATCGGGTGCGAAAAATAGGGGTCGCCCGAAGCGCGTTTTTGATCGCCATGTTTTTGTGTGGCAAACACATAAGCACGATTAAGCAAATCCTCATTCGCATGCGGAGCATAATCGGTCACCCTATCTACTAATTCATATTGTCGCATCATGGCGTGGTCTCCAATATAGACACGCCTAAGAGTGTAGGCTTAAATCTAGTCGGAATCACTATCTTTTTCAGAGTCGCCCTCGCCACCCATAACATTCAACGCCGCTAGAATATCATCCTCGCTCATATCGCCCATAGAATCGTTTTGCCCTGCACTCGCTTGGTTGGCGACTTGGTTGGCGACTTGGTTGGTGGCTTGGTTGGCGGCTTGGTTGGCGGCAGTATCAAGAGCAGAAACAGACGATGGCGCACCAAATACATCGCGTGCTGTCGGCGCTGGCGCACCCAAAGCTGGCAAATCCATTTCTTCTAAATCATCAGTATCCGCGCCTTTTTGGAGTGATTCAATCAACTCTTCACGGACATCGGAAGGCTTTAAGCGCGTATCCGCTATCTCGCGCAACGCAACAACTGGATTTTTATCGTTATTACGATCTACCAAAATCTCCTCACCCGCAGACATTCCCCGCGCCCGATGCGCCGCGAATAATACCAACTCAAAGCGGTTAGGAACCCTTGTGACGCAATCTTCTACCGTAACTCGTGCCATAGTCTTTCTCCTTATTTGGTCGCCTATTTAACCTATTTCCGCTTTGGAATCAAGCATAATGGCACGACAATCTGTATCTTGCCCCGAATCAGCCAGAGTCAATAAGAGAGCCGATAAAAGCGCCGCTAATGGCTCGTTCGTTATAGGATGCACCCACGCAGGGGCTATATCCTGCAAGGGTTTCAACACAAACGCCCGATTAGGCAAGCGCGGATGCGGGATATTCGGGTTTGTGCCGATTTGCCCCCGATAATCCAAAATATCTAGGTCTAGGGTTCGCGCCCCCCATCGTTCCTCTTGCGCCCTATCTCGTCCAAACTGGCGTTCCAGCCCTTGCAAAGCCGCCAGCAATGCCGAAGGCGAAAGGCTCGTCTCTATCTGTGCCACCGCATTAACATAATCAGGTTGCGAACCCGGTCCCACCGCCGCACTGCTATAAAAACGAGAACACCGCACAACACGCACACTATCAGCCGCCTCCGCCTCCCCCCCGAAAGAAGAAGAAAAAGAAACGAGAGCCGCACGAAGCAAACTGACACTATCTGCATACGCACCACGCAAATTACTACCGAGTCCTATATATATCATGGCATTTTCCATAAGCCCCCGATTACCAATTGGCAAGCCCCTTAATAGGCTTATACTATGTCTATGACATCACCCCTGCCTAAACCCAATTGCACCCTATGCCCCCGCCTCGCAATGCATCGTGAGAATCATCGTATCATATACCCCGATTATTTCAATGCCCCTGTGCCGTGCTTTGGTGACCCCAACGCCAAACTTTTAATTGTCGGGCAAGCCCCAGGCTGGAACGGAGCCAATCGCACTGGTCGCCCCTTTACGGGCGATAAGTCAGGCGAACTTCTTTATGGGGCATTAAGGGAAGCGGGTTTTGCTACAGGTAATTATGGCGGACATAAAGATGATGGCGTAGAGCTAAAAGATTGTATGGTTACAAATGCTGTGCGATGCGCCCCCAATAAAGATGAAAAACACACAGACGCACACGAACTTGAATCATCAGAGATTATACAATGTCGTCAATTTCTAAAAGCCCGCATTGAAGAACAAAAAAACAATGGGTTAAAGGCTATCATCGCACTTGGGCTATCTGCATATAGTAGTGTGCTAATGGCGCAAGGTTTGCCAGAAAACAATGAATCAATGAAGAAATTATCCAATACAAAAAAAGAATTTGGCGGTATCGTTTTATATGCCAGTTATCACCCTTCACCTCGCACCAGACAATGGATGAGCCAAAAACAATTCATTGACCAATTCGCTACCATAAAAAAAGATTTACTTATTGCGGAGTAAGCGGGATTGTTCCCTTTGCCAATCTCGTTTTTTTTCTACTTGGCGTTTGTCTGCTTTTTGTCGCCCTCGTGCAAGAGCGAGCAATAGTTTTACCATACCTCTTTTGTTAAAATAAAGTTTGAGGGGAATGAGTGTCATCCCCTCTCTTTGCACCCCTGCTTGCAAGCGATTTATTTCTCTGCGGTGCATAAGTAGTTTGCGGGTTCGTGTCGCATTATGATTAAATTGATTACCCGCTTCGTATTCGGGAATATCGGCATTCATCAAAAAGGCTTCCCCGTCTTTTATATTGGCGAAAGCGTGGGCGATATTGGCACGCCCCGCCCGCAGAGACTTTACCTCTGTGCCGCGTAATTCTATTCCCGCTTCAAAGGTGTCGCTGATTTCATAATCGCGCCGCGCACGGCGGTTTTCAGTTATTTGCGCCCCGGCTTGTAGGGTGTTGGAGCGGCTTTTTGTTTTGGAAGAAGCGGGCATAACATCACAACAGCCCCAACGTCTCTAACGCCTTATCCACCTGCGCTTGTGCTTCGGCACTGGCGAATAAAAGAGGTAGCCTTATATCTTGTTTGCACAAGCCCAATCTGTGGGCGGCATATTTAACAGGCTGTGGCGAGGTCTCGCAAAACAATGCCTCGTGCAGGGGCAACAATTTATCGTGTAGCGTTTGTGCTGTTGCATAATCCCCCGCCATACACGCCACTTGAAACTGCGCACACAAAGCGGGCGCGATATTAGCACTAACCGATATACACCCATGCCCCCCCGCTTTCATAAATGCCAACGCCAGCGCATCTTCGCCCGACAATAAAATAAAATCATCGCCACAGGCTTTTTGTTGTGCGGGCACTCTGGCGAGGTCTGCTGTGGCATCTTTCACCCCAACGATATTAGAAAGCCCCGCCAATATCGCCATTGTTTCAACATTGACATCAACCGCACTACGAGGCGGCACATTATATACAATCAAAGGAAAGTCTTGGACGCACTCGTTAATCGCTGTGTAATGCGCCACCAACCCCGCTTGGGTCGGCTTGTTATAATAAGGCGTCACCAGCAATGCCGCATCCGCCCCGACATCTTGCGCATGGCGAGTGAAAGCAATCGCCTCGTGCGTGGCATTAGAACCAGCCCCCGCAATAATCTTTATACGACCAGCGGCAACTTCGGCACATAGCGCCACCACCCGATTATGCTCTTCATAGGTCAACGTGGGAGATTCGCCCGTCGTACCACACGGCACAAGTCCATGTGTGCCTTGCTCTATATGCCATTCCACCAATGCGCGTAAAGCGGGTTCGTCTATGCCGCCATCTGCTAAAGGTGTTATCGCCGCTACGATGGATCCCTTAAACACAATCGTTCTCCTTCGCTGGCAGTCTAACACACAAAACAGGCTTAGTCAGCATTATCAGAAACGATAGCCCGAAAGAGTTCTATCGTTTCCATATCCAGCTTGCCAGACTCATCGCTGGTCGTGCCGAAGGTGCTATTGGCAGAGAGTTTGACAATCACGATATTATCGCGCGGCGCAACATAGATATATTGATTATACGCCCCTATCGCTAAAAACTCTCCCCTATCGCCTTCGGGAACCCACCACTGATAGCCATAGCCCAGTTCAAAATTAGAAAACGGATTATCCTTCCCCGCCAATAAATGGGGCGCATCAGGCGTGACCGACGCATCTATCCATGCGGCAGGCACAATCTGTTTGCCGTGCCATTTGCCGCGTTGCAAATAAAGTTGCCCTATCTTCGCATAATCGCGCGCCGTGGCATTAAACGCCCCAAATGCCATTTCTACATTATCGGAATCCACTAACCAATAGCCCGTATCCTCCGCCCCCAAAGGGTGCCACAATTTCTCGCGCATATAATCTGTAACCGACATTCCCGTCGCCCGCGACAACATCATCGCCAGCGCTTGCGTATTCATAGAATTATACTTGGAATAAGTGCCAGGGGGGTGCGCCCCACCTTTCACAGTCGCCACAAACTCATCCAGCGAACCACCCAGCGCAAATATCCGCCCGAACCGATTGATGTCTGAGTTCGGGTCAGAAAAGTTCTCGTTCCACTGCGCCCCCGATGACATCTGCAACACATCCTTAATGCGAACGCCCGCAAAACCCGAACCCGCCAGAGACGGTACATAATCTGTAATCGGCTGCGTGATACTCTTTATATCACCCTCGTCGACCGCTATGCCTATCAATGCCGCCAGATAACTCTTGGAGACCGACATAGACATCCACGCAACATCTGCGCCACCCGTGAGACGATATTGCTCGTGTATAATCTCACCATTCTTCAACACCAATAACGCCACCGTATCCGTGCGATTAAGAAATGCCTCTACACCCCAAAAAGTAGACTCATAAACAAAACCCTGCGGTAACTCTACCGCCGCCCCATACGAAAACGATTGCGGGTGAGCACTCGCCTCCATGCGCTTATGAGGAAACACCTCATATAGTCGCCCTAAATTCTCATACTGCTCCACCCCAGAGAAAAAACTGCTGGAAATACGAACCCGCTCATATCGTGGATAAAGAATAGTGCCCACTATCGCTAGCACTATAATTATCGCCGCCACTATCCGTAGCCATTTGTTGCCTATCGTCATAACTTTTCAATATCGGTTACGGCGACATAAATCAAGGCTTGAAATAACCCCCCTACTTCTATATCACAGGCGATGGAGAGGTGGCCGAGCGGTCGAAGGCGCTCCCCTGCTAAGGGAGTATGGGTTAATAGCCCATCGAGGGTTCGAATCCCTTCCTCTCCGCCATTATCTTATATAGTTTCCACCAACCCCTCCTTAATTTCATTGAGGGTGAGGCGTTGGGTTTTGAGGGCATGGATTTCTTTGATGCGCTCTATCATATCCACATCATAGAGATGATATCCGGCGTCTGTTATTTCTGCGATTTCAAGCAATCCGTGCTTTGTCCAATGGCGAATAGTGGCGTTGCTTTCCCCCGCTTGTTTAGCGAGTGCGCCTATTTTTAGGAATTTATCGCTTGCGGATTGCTCTGCATCTTCGCCGTTTGCCGCCTTTATATATATATCTAGCGAGCGATTAACGGCAGCCATGATGATTTTATCATAATCATCTTTCGCCCCGCCCAATTGGGCTTTTTCCAATGCGTTGAGATATACCAAGCGATCACGCTTGCGGATAATCGCTGGCGGATACCCACTCATAAGCAATATCATATTCATAAGCAGACGCGCCGTGCGACCATTACCATCGACAAATGGATGAATACTGACCAACCGATAATGTGCTTCGGCTGCCAGTTCTATCGGGTGTCGTTTCTTGCTTGCCCCCAACCATTTTGCAAACGCATCCATCAAGGCGGATACTTTGCGTGGATTAGGCAACACAACTGCCGCACCAGAAATACGCACTGCCACCGAGCGATATTGCCCAGCATTGCTATCATCAATACCTTTCAAAATGAGAGTGTGAATATGGAGAATATCTTTTTGTGTCACGCGGGAAGATTTTCGCCGCACTTGCGCCCGCACCCAATCTAGTGCCGCCACATGATTGACGGCTTCTAAATGTTCGGTAAGAGATTTGCCCCCGACGCTTATTCCTTTTTCGACCACCATTGCGGTCTCGTGTCTTGTCAGGGTGTTGCCTTCTATCGCGTTGCTGGCATAGGTGAGCTCCACCCGAAACCAATCGTCCAGATTACGCACAAGCCTATCTGCCAATGGCGGCAAGCCATCTAGCTGTTTCTTTTTAGCGGTTAGTTTTTCATAATTCATACCCAAACCATAAAGTATAACCTTATGGTTTGCAAGTATTTACTACTCTAGCATTTCTGCCGTTTTTTGTAATAAATAGAAATATATCTCAATAAAAACCATAAACCATAAACCATAACCTTATGGTTTATTGCCCCATCGCCGCCGCCACTTTTCGGCAAGCGGATAGGGTTTGATCTATATCGCTATCGCTGATAGCATTGCTGAAGAACATATTATGATAGGGATGAAAGAGTATGCCGTGTTCCAGCAATTGGTCAGC
>JAAOIL010000108.1 GCA_015163825.1 Alphaproteobacteria bacterium
ATAACCCCATAAATATCAATATCGGATAATAACCAGTGAGCAGATCTTGCATTCGCTATCCTTTGAATATGCATTCGTATATGCCAAATAAATATGCCAATAAGTATGACAATAAATATGACCAATAAGTGCCACAATTATTGCCCCTGATACCCCCTCACAAGCAAGCAAAGTATAGCCAAAACGAGGCAAAATGCAAGTAAGTTTTATAAAGGGGGAAGGCGCGTTTCTATATGATAATTATTCGTCGTCGCCATCGTCTTTATCGGGGTTGGGGGTGGTGAGGGTTGGGAGGTCGGCGAGGGAATCGTTCGTGGGTGATGGTGTGGCGGCGGGCAATGTTTCCACCCTTTGTAGTTTGCGCTCTATGGCACGGGTGCGAACCCCTGCGTCATCTATAGATTTTGAGGCGGCATCTATCTTGCGTTTTGCGGCATCTAGCACTTCGCCGAATTTACCAAATTCGCGTTTGACACCGCCCAATAGTTCCCATACTTCGCTGGAGTGTTTTTCAATCGCCAGAGTATTGAAGCCCATTTGCAAACTATTTAATAAGGCGACGATATTTGTCGGACCGACCACCACGATTTTATATTCGTTATGCAGTGTCTCAAACAAATTCACACGGCTGACGATTTCCGCATATAGCCCCTCGGTTGGCACGAACATAATGGCGAAGTCTGTCGTGGTGGGTGGGTTGATATATTTACCCGCAATATCTTTGGCGATACGCTTGACGGAACTTTCAAATTGCTTGGTGGCACTGGTTATTGCGTCCGCATCATTTTCACGCGCCTCTTGCAAGCGTTGATAATCTTCATTGGGAAATTTGGAATCTATCGGCAATAAAACGGGTGTGTTATCATCTGCCCGACCCGGAAATTTAACGATGAAATCCACACGTTCTTGGCTGTTCTTTTTGACCGCCGCATTCTTTTCATATTGATCGGGCGAGAGATATTGCTCTAGGATTGTGCCGAGCTGCACCTCCCCAAAACTGCCACGCGTGCTGACATTGGTTAGCACCTTTTTCAAATCGCCCACGCCCGAAGCGAGGTTTTGCATTTCCCCCAACCCTTGATGCACCTTATCCAGACGCTCGCTGATAAGCGTGAAAGATTCGTTAAATCGTTTCTCTATTGTTGATTGCAGTTTCTCATCAACGGTTTTGCGCATTTCGTCTAGTTTTTGCTGATTGCCCGTTTGGAGTTCCTTTAATGTTTTGGTGAGTTCATCGCGCGACTCCTTCGCGGCACGGAGCAGTTTATCTTGCATTTCATTTATTTTTTGCTCGTTCGTAGTGGTCAGTTCTTTTAACTGCTTGGCGAATGCCTCTAACTGCTCTTTCTGGGATGTGCTGCTGGCGGTGATGGTCTCGCGCAATTCCGCGCTTAACTTGGTGAAGGATTCACTCAACTCTTTTCTTGTTTCTTGTGATGAATCTTGGCTCTCTTTTCTGTTGCTAACAAACTCCGCCTTTACCGATGCCTCAATGCGGGTGATTTCTGCTTTCAAATTGGTGATGTCATTTTTTATGTCATTCACATCTTGCCCGCCAGCGCTCGGCTGGCTTAGGCGATAAACAACAAACCCCAAAAGGGCAATAATCACTAATAATAAAATCGTCACAAAATCCATA
>JAAOIL010000109.1 GCA_015163825.1 Alphaproteobacteria bacterium
ACCCACCGCCGCACTCGCCATGATAGCGCCGAGCGGGAAACCACCGCCCAGACCCTTCGCCAATGCCACAATGTCAGGCTCAATATCTGCCCACTGATAGGCATACATCTTGCCTGTGCGCCCAATACCCGATTGCACCTCATCAAATGCCAATAAGATATTATGGCGGTCGCATAAACCTCGCAACGCCATTAGAAATGCCAGAGGGGCTTCGCGCACACCGCTTTCACCCTGTATGGGCTCTAGCAATATGCCTGCCGTGTGATTGTCTATGAGGGCGGCGACCGCCTCTATATCAAAAGCGGCGCAAGTGATAAAGCCTTCGGGGAGCGGTCCAAACCCCGCCCCATATTCACGCTTACCCGCCGCCAAAGTGGTGAGCGTGCGCCCATGAAACGCCCCCGCAAAAGTGATGATATTCACTCTGTCAGTATCACCCTTTGCCGCATGATATTTGCGCATGGATTTTATCGTGCCTTCTACGGCTTCTGCCCCTGAATTGCAAAAAAAGATACGCTCGGCAAAGTCGGCACTCGCACATAATTTTGTCGCCAACACCCCCTGCCCTTTTATGGTGAAAAGATTAGACACATGCCAAAGCTCTTGCGCTTGTGTGGTGAGCGCCGCCACTAATTTAGGATGCGCATGACCCAAAACATTGACCGCAATACCCGCCGTGAAGTCTAGGTATTGGTCGCCCGAAGCGGTTTCTAGCCACGCGCCTTGCCCGCGCACGAATTGCAAAGCACTGCGCCGATAGGTTGGCATAAGATGGTGTGTGTCTGGGGTCATCGCACTTTATGGTTTGAGGCGGTAGCCTTTGACAAGCACAAAATGACACACACCCCATAATAGTATCGCCAAGCCTGTCAGGAATAACGCCCCAAAGGCAAGGTTGCCCTCGCTGTGGTCGGTTAGGGCATAGCGGAAACCATCTATCATATAAAAGAAAGGATTATATTGCGTAAAAGTATGAACCAGAGGCGGTAGTTTCTGCACGGAATAAAAAGTGCCCGATAAAAACGCCAATGGCGTGATGACAAAATTGCCAAGTGTGGCGAGGTGATCAAATTTCTCTGCCCAGATACCACCCAATAACCCGACTTGTGCCATCAAAATAGAAGCAATACTGGCATAAAAAAGCGCCGTCCAAAAATGATGGATACTGACATCTAAGAAAAACCACATCGCGCAAAACGCGCCGCCGCCTACGAAGAGACCACGCGTCAGACCGCCCATTATCATCCCGAAATTTAACTCCCCCGATGAAAGCGGCGGCATTAAAAAATCAACGACATTACCCTGCACCTTCGCCGTCAATAAAGCCGTAGAGGTGTTGGTGAAAGCATTTTGCACCATCGCCATCATTATCAGCCCCGGTGCGAGGAATAAATTATAAGGAACGCCGCCTATCGCCGGGCGTAAATCCCCCAATGCCAAAGAAAATATCGTCAGAAATAAAAGCGTATTGACTATCGGTGCCATAAGCGTCTGTAGCCAGATTTTTAGGAAACGGCGCAGTTCTTTGCGGTAGAGCGTCCATAATCCTAGCCAATTGATGCGCCCAAACTGACGGCTACCCCATTCATGATAAGTGGGGGGGGTAGAAGATGTGGTTTGATTCGTTTGAGTCATGATTTGACGAAAATAGTGGGTTTTCTTAGCAATACAAGAACTATTTTTGCCTAATTTTTGTGTAATTCGCCTGATTCTTTGTAATAAGTGTTGTGGATAAGTGCTGGGGGTATGTGCTTTTTGTCTATATGTAGTGATTTTTGTGCTACTTAACCTACTACATATAGCACAACCATATAGGAGGAATGATTATGGGCTGGACAAATGAACGCGTGGAAACACTAAAGGAACTA
This sequence comes from Alphaproteobacteria bacterium, assembly GCA_015163825.1. Lineage (GTDB taxonomy): Bacteria > Pseudomonadota > Alphaproteobacteria > RS24 > RS24 > JAAOIL01. The sequence continues at coordinate 1,869 of JAAOIL010000109.1, forward strand.
TGGATAAGCGGCTTAAGCGCCAGCCAAATCGCCCAGAAAATGGGCGGCGGTATCTCTCGCAATGCCGTGATTGGCAAAGTGCATCGGCTGGGTCTGTCGGGGCGGGCAAAGCCACCACAAGTTTCAACGCCGCATGGCTCTAGTCAAAATGGGGGTCAGAATGTGAATGGACAAAATGGCGGCGCACACCCGAAACGCGGCGCCACAAAAACGGCAGGGGCGGGGGAAATAAACGCAAAAGCGGAAACGCCAAGCCCTGCTGTTTCAATGTTAACACCCGAACAACGCGGTAGTGTGCTGAATTTGAATGAGCATACTTGTAAATGGCCAATCGGTGACCCCGGCACACATGATTTCCATTTTTGTGGGGTGCGTGCCAAAACT
>JAAOIL010000110.1 GCA_015163825.1 Alphaproteobacteria bacterium
CGCATAAACATTGCTAGCAAAATTGGCACGAGCGGCAAAATCTGCCTGTGCCCCCAAACAAGCCAAAAATACCTGCGGCTTGGTCTGTTGTGCCGCATAACGCAAGGCTTCAAAGGGGGCGGCGACACGATGGGTCGGGTTTGTCGGGTCGTTTTCTAGCGGGGCTTCCTCCAGATTAGGAAACTCACTAACCCCGACCAATGCCCATTGTCGCTTATCAATCGGGGTGGCTTGCGCCGCTTTCTGCTGTTCTAGCGCAGTGTGAATATGTCCAGCCTCTATGGATTTCACCATACCGCCTTGTGCTTCTATATCTTGGAAAACCTGCCATGCGGCTTCTGCCATATCTTTGGTTAGGGTTTCGACATAATGACTACCGCCAGCCGCATCAATGACATGGGATAAATGGCTCTCTTCTTGCAATATCAATTGCGTATTTCGTGCCAGCCGCCGTGTGAGATTATTATCACTGGCACTCGCCGCCGAGCACGGCATAATCGTTAGCGCATCAACACCCCCAATGGCAGCACCCATACCAGCAATCGTGGCACGCAATATATTCACCCAAGGGTCAGCATTAGAGAAACTACGCAAACTCGTCTCCACATGGATAGGGGGAAGGCTGGTTTTATCCACCCCAAGCGCATCGGCAAGGGTGGCGAGCAAAATCCGTGCCGCCCGCACTTTGGCAAGGCTGGCGAAAAAATCTACATCTGCCGCAAGGGTCATCGTTAGACGAGGGAATAGGTCTTGCGGTGACGCTTCATAATGGCGCAGATATGTGACCAGTGTCGCACACGCCCAGCCGAGTTCTTGTATGGCATTTGCCCCCGCCGCATAATAAGCAGCACCCGAAGCCGTTAAAAGATATGTGGCAGGACGCTCTTCTGCTTCTTTTAGCGGGGAAAAATCGGTGCTAATGTCTGTGCCATAAAGAATATGCGCCCCTAAAGGATCGTAGTTGAGATAAAGCGATATCGTGGCGGGCACATCTAAACCGAGCACTGCTTGCACTGCCGCCAATCCGTGTTGGGCAGGCACTAGCGATAAGGGTGCCACATCAAGCATGACACCTTGCAATTGTTTTTGTAAAGAAGCGGTGGTGGGGCAGTCCCCCGCAGAAAAATCTAGCAACAAGATATTGGCGCCGCCTTCTACATCGCTGAGGATTGTTTTATTACTCGTCCCCCGCTTATGGGGCGTGATACGTTGCGCAATCGCCCATGCCCCGCTTTGGCGAAGAGGTGCTCTGGTTTGTGGTGATTGATGATAAAGCGGTAGGCGAGAAAACCCATCGGCAAGGGCGAGAGGGCTGGTGTGCGTGGCGACATCACCCGCCAAGTCTTGCCACTCCGCATAGGATTTAGCAGGAAATTTCCCATTAAAGGCGGGGTCATTTATCAATTTACTCATAGTCTTTTGTGCCGCATTTTATGGGATAACTCAAGCATCTTCCGTCCATACCAGCAGACCAATGGTAATCATAATCACCAATAGCGAAGGCATCCACGCTGCCGCTATCGCCGACACTAAATTGCTCTGCGCCAGTTTCAACGACATCTGACTGAATAGGAAAAAAGCAATCCCAGAGGCAGTGGTGAACCCTATCACACGAGGATATGGTAAAATCCGTGAAGTGGGGATAGAAAAACAACTCGCCAACAATACCATGGCAATCAAAGTTATCGGGGTTGCCACCAATTGATGAAGGCGCACAATATGTTCGGTCGTATCCGCCCCTTTGGCTTTGGCAGTATCAATATAGGCGGGTAATTGCCACAAAACTAAATTCGTGGA
>JAAOIL010000111.1 GCA_015163825.1 Alphaproteobacteria bacterium
GACTGATAATACCGCCTTTATACGCTAATGCCACCGAGCAAGCGGCTTGCGTGGTATCACAGGCGAGAATAACATTCATGATGTAAGCCCTAATAATCTCCCGAATAATTTCCCTAATAGTCTCCCGAATAATTTAGAGAACGGCACGGACTTCGCTGACTTGTGGCACATAATGTTTGAGCAGATTTTCTATCCCCCCTTTGAGGGTCTGTGTGGCACTGGGACACCCGGCACACGCCCCACGCAAATGCAAAGACACAACGCCATCATGGAAGCCGTGAAAAACAACATCGCCACCATCTTGGGCGACGGCGGGGCGCACGCGTGTATCTAATATGTGTTTGATGGCTTTGGTTATCTCATCATCTTCATCATTATTTTCATTGGCGCTTTCATCATTGTCTGGTGGTGCGGCGGCAGAAACATCTGCCATAATGGGACGCGCCGCCACAAAATGCTCCATAATCGCCGACAATATAGACGGCTTGATATGTTGCCATTCGTGCGCTTCATCTTTTGTGACCGCAATAAAATCTTGCCCGAAGAAAACACCGACAATCCCTTCTATGGCAAATAAATTTTGTGCCAAAGGCGATGCCACTGCCGATTGGGGATTGGGGAAATCTTGTGGCGGGGCTTCCCCCATAACCGCACAGCCCGGCAAAAATTTTAACGCCGCAGGATTGGGGGTGTCTTGTGTTTGGATAAACATAATCTATTCCTTTTCTCTATTATCAGTTGCGCCGATGTTTAGGTAAGCGCATCTATTTCATCATCGCTAAGGGCGCCGGGCACAATCGTTATAGGCACATTAAACCCTGAACGCCCCTGCGCCACTGCTGAGACCAACGGCCCCGTATCATTGGAATCCGACACCGCCGCCCCGACCACGCCTGATGCCAACACCAAAGTGGATATCGTATCATCCTCGCCAATGAGGCGCATAATCTCTTCATCAGCCGCCCCCTCGCGGAGATAAGTTTCGGGGCGGTCGCCGCTTAAAATCTCTACCAATGTTGCCGCCTCTTCTAAAATACGAGACGCTTCGCCATGCGCTTCTTCTTTCATAAGCGTGCCGACCCCTAGCCAATGCTCAAAGCCTTCATTCTCTATCACCAATAATAAAACCACCTTGCCACCCGTGCCATGCGCGCGCCGTGCCGCAAACCGCAAAGCCGCAAGATATTCGGGAGTGCCGTCTATCAAGACCAAGAATTTTCGCGCTAAATGTTTGTTAATATCCATTATCTCAAATTTTGTTTTAAGTATGTTTCAGTCATGCTTTAACCATGCCATAGATTAAGCACCAATCAAACCCAAAAGACGCCGCACATCAACCATCGTTGCCTCGCCAATGGCGCGCGCGCGTGCCGCCCCTGTCGCTAATATCGCATCAAGAGCCGCCGCATCCGCCATAAGGCGGCGCATCTCATCCCCCAAAGGGCAGATCCTATCTATAAGGCGGTCGCTTAAATCTGCTTTTAAGGCGGCAAAAGATTGTCCGGCAAAATGCTCTATGCTTTGTGCCATTGCCATATCCGCAAGGGCGGCATGCAAACTCAAAAGATTATGGGCTTCAGGGCGGGTTTCTAAGGCTTGGGCATTATCGGGTAGAAAATCAGGGTCGGTCTTGGCTTTTTTGATTTTACGCGCAATGGTATCGGCATCATCGGTCAGCACAATACGCGAGGCGGCAGAGGCATCAGATTTACTCATTTTCTTTGTGCCATCACGCAAAGACATCACCCGCGCCGCACGGCTTTGGATAAGCGGTTCGGGCACAGGAAAAAAGTCTTCTCCTGTGGCACCTGTGGCATAATCATTATTAAACTTTTGCGCTATAGCGCGTGCTAGTTCTAAATGCTGCTTCTGGTCATCACCGACTGGCACATGGGTGCTGTGATAAAGTAAAATATCCGCCGCCATCAAAATAGGATAAACATAAAGCCCGACCGAAGCGCGTTCTCTATCTTTGCCAGCTTTTTCTTTGAATTGCGTCATCCGCGAGAGCCACCCCACACGCGCCACACATTCTAACATCCATGCCAATTCGGCATGCTGCGGCACATGACTTTGGGCAAACACAATATGTTTATTCGTATCAATACCTGCCGCAATGAAGGCGGCTGCCACTTCGCGACTATGGGCGGCGATAGTGGTCGGGTCGTGGGCGGCAGTCATAGCGTGTAAATCCACCACGCAATACAGACATTCATGGCTGTCTTGCAGAGCGACAAAATGTTGAATCGCCCCCAAATAATTACCAAGATGCAACCCACCAGTCGGTTGCACCCCTGAAAACGCCCGCTTGATATGAGCCCCCTTGATAGGAACCCCCTTGATAGAAAATTGTTGTGATGATGAATCTGACATAGTTTCTCTTTATCTGTTTCTTATGCTTGTCGCAAGTTTTTCCAATCGGTGCGCCGTAGCCCGCGCAATAAAAAGACCAGCACAAGAAAGACCACCAATGCCGCCCCGATAAGCACGCATAAGCCGCCAATGCCTACCACACGCCACTGCCATTGCCCGAGAGGCCCGACGGCATCACTTAAAAATGTCGGCGTGAAAAACCATAGTGCCCCCCCATAAACAAACCCCGCCATAGCTGAAGTCGCCAAGACTTGAGCGAGGATTTGTAAGCCCATACGCCCCGATATATGCCAGATGTCGCGCCTATAAAGGCGCCATAAGGCGAGCACCACATTCACCCAAGCGGCAACACTTGTGGCAATGGCGATAGCGATATAGCCATAGTGCGGAAATAGGCTGAGCGATAAAGTGATATTGACCCCGACACTGATGCTGCTATCTATTAAAGGCGCACGAGTATCTTGATGGGCAAAAAACACGGCTTGTAAGGGGCGCAATAAAATAAAAGCCGGCAGCCCAAAGCAGAATATCTGCACGGCAGTGGCGACCGCCAAACTATCAGTGGTGCTAAACACCCCGCCTTCAAATAACAGGCGGGTAATCGGCACAGCCAAAACAAATAGCCCTGCCGCCGCCGCTAGGCTTATGGCGCAAGCGATGAGCCAGACATTATTGAGGCGTTGGCGCACGGCGCCTTTATCGCCAATCAGGCGAGATAGATCGGGCAATAACACGATAGATAATGCCCCGCCCAGCAATGCCAGCGGCAATTGATAAAGGCGGTCGGCATAATAAAGCCATGCGGCAGCGCCAGATTCAGCAGTGGCAATGGCGGTGCCGATAAGCAAGTTTATTTGCCCGACCCCGCCTGCCAAAATACCGGGCATGGCAAGGCGGAAGAAGCGGCGTTCGTGCGGTGCCTCTTTTAGTCCCCTTTTAAGATTCCACAAAGTCGCTAGGCTAAAGGGCACCCGCCACCCGGCGCGCACAGCCGCCCAATAGACGACCATGAATTGCAACACCCCCGCCACCGCAATACCGACAATGATAAAGTCTAATATATTATTATCAAAGGGGGCGTTGGTATGGGTGGCGCCATTGATATAAGCCAACCCCATAGCGATAATAAAAACGACATTGAGTAATATCGGGGCAAGGGCTGCCACAATAAAACGCCCCGACACATTTAGACACGCCCCAAAAAGCGACAATAGCGAGATAAAAAACAAATAAGGAAAAGTAATCCGTGCATAAAACACACTGGCAGAAAACTTTGTCGGGTCATCAACAAAGCCCGGCGCAATCAGGCGGATAATATCTGTCATAAAAATCTCGGCAACGATAACAAGCACCAATAAAGTCAATGTCAATATCGTTAAAATACGGCTAGCAAATTGTAGCGCTTCCCGATTGATTGTTTTTTGTCCCGCCAAACGCTCGCTCAATAGCGGCACGAAGGCGGCATTAAATGCCCCCTCACCAAACAGGCGGCGAAACAGGTTTGGCAGGCGAAAGGCGACCACAAAAATATCTGCCGCCGCCGATGCCCCCAAGACTTGCGCCAATAACACATCACGGACAAAGCCTGTTATACGACTGGCGAATGTGGCACCACTGACC
>JAAOIL010000112.1 GCA_015163825.1 Alphaproteobacteria bacterium
AACCGCTACCGCTAAAGGTATCGTGGTGATGAACACACCCTTCGGGAACTCCATAACAACCGCAGAACACGCTATCGCAATGATGTTCGCACACGCTAGAGAAATACCAGTCGCTAACGCTTCAACACACGAAGGAAAGTGGGAGAAGTCGCGGTTTATGGGCGTGGAACTTACCAATAAGATATTGGGCGTTATCGGCTGCGGTAATATCGGCTCCATCGCCGCAAGACGAGCCATAGGGCTGCAAATGAAAGTCATCGCCTTTGACCCTTTCCTTACATCCGAACGCGCTATGGAACTCGGCGTGGAAAAAGTGGAACTAGACGCGTTATTATCACGCGCCGATTTCATCACACTACACACACCCCTGACCGACAAAACCAGAAACATATTAAGTGCAGACGCCCTCGCAAAATGTAAAAAAGGGGTGCGCATCATCAACTGCGCACGCGGGGGACTGATAGACGAAGCCGCCCTGAAAGACGGCATAGAAAGCGGACACATAGCAGGGGCGGCTCTTGATGTATTCGAAAACGAACCAGCTAAAGAACATCCGCTATTCGGGATGGAAAATGTCATCGCAACACCGCATCTAGGGGCATCAACCAGCGAGGCACAAGAAAATGTCGCCCTGCAAGTCGCAGAGCAAATGGCAGACTACCTGGTGGAAGGCTCCGTCAGTAATGCTATCAATATGCCCTCTATATCCGCAGAAGACGCACCACGATTGCGCCCCCTCGTGGCACTGGCGGGACATCTCGGCTCCTTCGCCGCACAATTATCCGATAGTATGGTGCCAGAAGTGCGCATAGAATATGCAGGCGACCTAACCGCCATGAATACCGAACCATTAACGGCAGCACTCATGGCGGGGGTATTGCGACCAAACTTTTCCGACATCAATATGGTCAATGCCGTCTCTATCGCAAAAGATAGCGGCATACAAATATCCGAACAAAAAAGCGATAGCGCAGGCGCTTACGATAGCTATATCCGTGTGTCGTTGCGTGACGAAAAAGGCGAGTGCTCTGTCGGGGGCACTCTATTTTCTGACGGCACAGCACGGATAGTGCAAGTCAACGGCATCAATATGGATGCAGAATTCGCACCCATTATGCTCTATTTAGAGAATATAGATAAGCCCGGTTATATCGGGGATTTGGGGCAGATATTGGGAGCGCATAATATCAATATCGCCAACTTCCAACTAGGGCGAGAAAAACAAGGCGGGGCTGCCATCACTTTAATTAGTGTGGATAACGAAGTGCCAGACACCATACTAAAAGAAATAGATGTGCTAGAACAAGTGATGAAATCACGCACACTCAAATTTGAATAGGGGAATATTATGGGGCATGTGGTAGTCGTTGGCGCACAATGGGGCGACGAGGGCAAAGGCAAAATCGTGGATTATTTATCGTCTCGTGCCGATATGGTCGTGCGTTTTCAGGGCGGACACAATGCGGGGCATACTTTAGTCATTGGCGATAATGTTTATAAATTATCGCTGTTGCCGTCTGGTATTGTGCGCGAAGGCAAGATTGCCGTTATTGGTAATGGCGTGGTGGTAGATCCTTGGGCTCTGCTGGCAGAGATAGAAGGGCTACAAGCGCAAGGCATCGCGATTTCCCCTGATAATCTGAAAATAGCGGAGAATGCCGCCTTGATATTACCGCTCCACCAAGAACTAGATGAAGCGCGGGAAGGATTGAATAGCGGCGTTAAAATAGGCACGACGAAGCGGGGTATTGGTCCCGCTTATGAGGATAAGGTGGGGCGCAGGGCTTTGCGCATAGCGGATTTGGCAGATGTCGGTTCGCTTGATGCCAAGATTGAACATTTACTGGCGCACCATAATACTTTGCGTAAGGGGTTGGGGCTTGCGCCTTTCGCCCATACCGCTTTGCATAAAAAATTAAGTGAGATAGCGGATGCCGTTAGTGTTTATGCCGAACCAGTTTGGCGACTATTGCAAGAGGCACAAACAAGCGGCAAGAAAATTTTATTTGAAGGGGCGCAAGGTGTGTTGTTGGATATTGACCACGGCACTTATCCTTATGTGACGTCGTCTAATACGGTGGCGGCACAGGCGGCGGCTGGCGCGGGTGTGGGTGCCTCGGCTTTGCACCATGTGGTCGGTTTAGTGAAAGCCTACACAACAAGAGTGGGCGAGGGTCCTTTCCCCACAGAGCAAGATAATGAAGTCGGGCAGAAACTTGGCGAGCGCGGGCATGAGTTCGGCACGATAACAGGGCGGCGGCGGCGGTGCGGGTGGTTTGATGCAACATTGGTGCGCCAAGTTGTGCAAATAGCGGGGATAGACAGCATCGCCCTTACCAAGATTGATGTGCTAGATGACTTTGATGAAATAAAAATCTGCATAGGGTATGAGTTGGACGGACAGCGTATGGATTATTTGCCGACCAATGCGGCAGACCAAGCAAGGGTGCAACCGATTTATGAAACACATAAGGGCTGGTCTAAACCGATATTTGAATTGAATGAGTGGGAGGCATTGCCACCAGAGGCGGTTGCCTATATCCATCGCATAGAAACGTTGATAGGGGTGAAGGCGAATTTGGTTTCGACTGGTCCCGACCGCAACGATACAATTATTATATCAGATCCGTTTGCTGTGCCCGCTACGGCATAGGTGCAAAGCGGTAATGGTGGCGAGGTTTGCGCCCAACCCCCAAATACCCGCATGGATATTAAAAAGGTCGGGAACACCCCATATTCCATATTTGAACCAGATAGTTATCGCCAACCCGACAAGCATTCCCGCAATGATGCTTGAGGCTTGCACCCGTGCGAGGCGCAAACCAATCACCAAAGCGCGGGTTATTTGCACCATAATCTCTAGTTTAAGCACCAGCAATTGCCCGATGGTTTGAGGTAGAATGATTGCCAATCCTGCGGCGGCGAACATCAACACCCACGCCATCACTTTTGATATGGCGGTTAATTGTTGCTGTGATATATGCG
>JAAOIL010000014.1 GCA_015163825.1 Alphaproteobacteria bacterium
CCCAAATAGAGAGTATCATTGCCGAAAAGGTTGAACTTGGCGGGCATGCCATTTTGGGCTGGCGTGATGTGCCGACCGACAATAGCGATTTAGGCGTTTCCATTATCCCTAGCGAACCTGTTAGTCGCCAGTTTTTCGTCAGCAAGACGGGCACAGACGACCAGCAATCTTTTGAGCGCGATCTTTTTGTCATCCGCCGCCTGATAGAGTTAGAGATTGTGCATGATTTTTTTTATATATTATCGCTATCTTCGCGCACACTTCTTTATAAGGGGCTGTTATTATCTAGTCAGCTTGGTGGCTATTTCACAGACTTGCACGATACAGATATGATATCAGCGATGGCGTTGGTGCATCAACGTTTTTCGACCAATACATTTCCTAGTTGGTCTTTGGCACAACCTTTCCGTATGATTTGTCATAATGGTGAGATTAACACCGTGCGTGGCAATAAAAACTGGATGGCAGCAAGGCATAAAAGCCTCGCCTCGGCTTTGCTGGGCGATAGGTTAGATGCGATATTCCCCCTCATACAAGATGGTTTATCGGATTCTGGTTGTTTTGATAATGCGCTTGAACTGCTCGTGATGGCGGGCTATTCCCCCGCTCATGCGATGATGATGCTTATCCCCGAAGCATGGGCGAACCACCCGATGATGGAAGAAAATCGCCGTGCTTTTTATGAATATAATGCTGCCTTAATGGAACCATGGGACGGACCAGCCGCCGTTGCTTTCACTGATGGGTTGCAAATCGGGGCGACATTAGACAGAAATGGTTTGCGCCCCGCCCGCTATTTTGTCACCAGCGATGATAAAGTCGTTATGTCGTCAGAGATGGGAGTTTTGCCTGTCGATGAATCGCGCATTATAGAAAAGTGGCGCTTACAACCGGGCAAAATGCTTCTGATAGATATGGAGCAAGGGCGTATCATCAGCGATGACGAGATAAAAGCAGATTTATCGGGCGCCCACCCTTATCAAGAATGGTTGCGCGACACACAAATAAAACTGGAAGAATTGCCAACACCTGATAGCAATCACATTACAAAAAGTGATGCCTCTTTATTGGATAGGCAGCAAGCCTTTGGTTATACGCAAGAGGATATAAAGTTTTTGCTCGCCCCTATCCTTGCCAATGGCGAGGAAGCGACAGGTTCTATGGGTACAGATACTCCGCTTTCGGCTTTGTCAGATTATGCCAAGCCTCTTTATACTTATTTCAAGCAAAATTTCGCGCAAGTGACCAACCCCGCTATTGACCCGATACGTGAAGAATTGGTGATGTCGCTGGTGTCGTTCATAGGACCGCGCCCCAACCTTCTTAATCTGGAAGATACATCGGGTGAAAAACGATTAGAGACATCGCACCCTATATTGCTCAACCATGATTTGGAGAAAATCAGATCTATCAGTGATATAAAAGACAATCATTTCCATGCCACAACATTAGACATCACATGGGACGCTTTACGCGGCGCAGACGGCTGCAAAGCCCGCCTCACAACCTTATGCGAAGAGGCGGAAACTGCCATTGTCAAAAATCACGAGAACATTATCATTCTCTCTGACCGCGCCTTATCGGCGGGGCGCATTGCCATTCCGTCTTTGTTGGCGGTGGCGTGTGTTCATCATCACCTCATCAAGCGGGGCTTGCGCACCGCAACAGGTTTGGTGGTGGAAACAGGCGAAGCACGAGAGATTCATCATTTCTGTTGCCTTGCGGGTTTCGGGGCGGAAGCGATTAACCCCTATCTCGTATTAGATACGATTGATGATATGCGTGTCACACAAAACCTATCGCTCACGCAAGAGCAAGCGCAAACGCAGTTCTTAAAAGCGGTGGGCAAAGGCATTCGCAAAGTTATGTCTAAAATGGGTATTTCCACCTATCAGTCTTATTGTGGGGCGCAGATATTTGATGCCATAGGTCTATCGCAAGATTTCATTGATACATATTTCACAGGCACCGTCACCACGATAGAGGGCATCGGCATTGATGAGATTGCCGAAGAAACCCTTGTGCGTCATCAGGCGGCTTTTGGTGATGTGGTTATCTTGCGCGATAATCTGGCGGTGGGGGGTGAATATGCGGTGCGCTTGCGTGGTGAAACCCATGCGTGGGAAGCGCAGAGCGTCAGTTATTTACAACACGCTGTGCGGGGCAATGCCCAAGATAAATATCGTGCCTTTGCCAAACTCATCAATGAACAAGGTGAGCGTCTGCTAACATTGCGTGGTTTGTTTGATATTAAATATGCCAAAGCCCCTATCCCCCTCAATGAAGTAGAGCCTGCCAGCACTATCGTCAAAAGATTTGCAACAGGAGCGATGTCATTTGGCTCTATCAGCCCCGAAGCACACGAGACACTGGCGATTGCCATGAACCGCATTGGTGGCAAATCCAATACAGGCGAGGGGGGGGAGGAACCCGCAAGGTTTAAGCCGCTGCCCAATGGCGATTCAAAACGCTCGGCGATTAAACAGGTGGCGTCCGGTCGGTTTGGGGTCACGACAGAATATCTTGCCAATGCCGATATGATTCAGATTAAGATTGCACAAGGGGCAAAACCCGGCGAGGGCGGGC
>JAAOIL010000113.1 GCA_015163825.1 Alphaproteobacteria bacterium
CGGGCGTAGGCGACAAGCACCCGCCTCTAGGCTATCGCCAAACCACGCCACGACCAAAGACACATCACGACATTGCGGATGGCTTGTCTGTAAGGCGTCTATTGATAAATCCCAATCCGAGCGAGACCAAGACGCATTCAAATTCTCACTTCGTGCGTGGGCTATCCCCAATATCTGCACATGGGGTTCGGGATGATAACCAAACTCTGTAGCACCCGGCAATAAAGTTATGGCTTGTGTGGTGGCGCCACTTTCTTGCGTGGGACAAAACACCTCAAAGGTTAGTTGCGGTATGCGATTGCCAAATGTCGTCAAATTAAAATCTTGAAACACAATATACGCCAAACCCCGATAAGCGGGGGTGAAGCCCGCCCCCATAGCAGACGTGATGGTGGGGTCTGCTTCTTGATCGGCATCGCCATTGTGGAGTTTATAATCGACACTGCTTTGCTCTATTAGTTTTCCGTCTGCCCAAATGCGTCCGATATGATTGACCTGCCCCCGACACAAACCAACCGCAAACGAAAGCGTATAATGATAACTGCGTTGGCGGGGTGTGCGGGTGCGCCCGCCCTTATCGCCACCACTTTCACGCACGACTTCTTGTGGTGTCGCATTCCATATCAACTGCCCGCCCACACGCATGCGCCCAAAAACACGAGGAATAGGTGTGCCGCTTCGTGATGCTAATATCTGCAATTGCGATAACCGCCGCCCTTCCCGCACACGAGAAGACGGATTAACAAGCGCATTCACATCTAGTGCCAGATTAAGGAAGGAGGCAACATTGCCAAGCCCACCCACAGCACTCGCAAAATTTAAATCAGCCATTATGCTTGCTCCTGCTCTGGTATTGAAACGGGGGAAAGAGGGGGAAAAGAGAAAGCCGCAATAAGGCGACGTTGCCACCACGCACTGAAAGCCACTTCGCATACTTGCAAACCAGAGGCGGCGTGAATCATACGTCCCTCAAAACTCATTATCGCTAAATGCCGTGCTGGTAAAGAACGCCGCATACGAAATATCATCACCTGCCCCACTTGCGCTGGCACTGATGCCGCCTCCAGATATTGTTGCGCCGCTTCTAATAAAATCTCGCCGTCATGGGGGATTGCATAAGCCGCATAAGGCGGCGGTGCTTGTGGCTCTCGCCCATAAAGGGCGCGATAAATACCCCGCACCAAGCCTAAGCAATCCGCCCCCACACCCCGACACGATGCCTGATGCAAATAAGGCGTACCCAGCCAAAGCCGTGCTTCATCTATAATGGGATTGTTCATGCGCCACCTATGGTTAGCAATAGGCTTTCTTCCGCCAATGTTGGGAAGCCTTGAAAGTTAATCGCATTTTGAAATTTACGAACACATGTATTATGCGCTTTATCGCACCCTGTTTGTAACGTGATTGTATCCCCCGCTTGTAAATAAGGCGGCGGTGTTTCCCACAAAACGAGAATGCGTGAATTTGTGTTGATTTTATCTTCGCGCACAACAAGGCGATGATTGCGGGCTGTTAAAATATGCCCTTCGCGAAACCAATTTTTTTCTGGCGATAATGTTGGCAACGTTGGCAGCGTGATTTTGTGTTCGTCAATGGCGGTTATTTGTCCCACCCATTGATAGGGCGCGCGCGCAACATTGAAACGACATTGTGTGTCGCCTAAATCGGCACTGCAACTGGATTGATAAATCTGCCCTTGCGGCTGATTAAGAGACTGCCCTTGCCCGCGCAATGTAACGGTGAAGCGTCCGCTATGGTGTTGTATCGCCCCAAAAGTGCCAATAAGCAACGACACACGATTATCAACATCGCCCCAATCAACAAGCCATAAAGTGAAAGCGGCATCATCATAAGCACCCGCCATCAAATCTTCATCGGTTAAATGGGGGCTGCCTAAAACACCACTTGCCTCTGCGCCATGCGGCGCTAACCCTAGACGACTTTCCAATGCCGTTAAGTCTATGCCGCTCTTGGCGTGAAAGGTGATGTCGTTAAACTGCAAAGCCCTATCGTGGTCGGTCAAGCCAAGTTGCACACCATCACGGCGCGTGATTTGCCAACAATAACATAGATTCGTAACCCCCGCCGCTAATGCTGTTTGCATATTTTTTGGTAACTGACGCATCAGCTATGCCTCATCATAATCGCTATGGGTGAGGGGTAATTCCACAAGGCGTATTTCATCAACACGCGCATGCGTGGGTGATATAAAAGTCACTGAAATGCTGTCGCTATCAAAACGCACCGGCGTATGATAAGAAAAACCTGCTGTTAAAGTGGTATTTTCTGCTTGCGGGCGGGCAAAAGTAATCCGCCCCGTTAATAAATCAAGTGTGTAGTCTATATTCTCGCGCAAGCGTCGCCGATTACGCGCCACAAACACAGTGTCACGAAACGGTTTGGTAATATCGCGAACACGTCCATCAAGGTATATTTTTTGCAACCCAAAAACACGGCGGGTATCGTCTAAGGCGCGCAATGGCTGATTATCATCACGCGTGATGATTGATGAAGTGCTAGTGGGGCTGCTACTATCTAGCCTATTGCTCCACAAAAACCCAAAGAGCCTGCCGCCACGTGCATTAAAGAAATTCTGTAAATCACGCGCCTCTTTGTAGGAACACACACGCATCGGTAAATAAAACATACGGCGCGGCATAGACCAAACATTATTGCGAAACTCAAAGCCTGATCCTGATTCAACAATATCCGTACGATATTGCAACACCGACCGCGAATCCCTGATAAAGATTTGTGGTAAGCTTACATTGTGGAAAAAATCTGTCATAATGATGCCTTAAAAATTATCAAATCCACCCGCCACGAGGCGGCTGAATAAATGAGCC
>JAAOIL010000114.1 GCA_015163825.1 Alphaproteobacteria bacterium
CAACATCTAGCCCTTGCAACTTCTCCGCATCATTTTTGGAAACAGACTTGGGCGGAATACGAGCCATTGTCGCAATCGTCGCTTCAACATCTTTTACCCCTATCGTCTTCTTGCGCTTGGAGGCTGCCACCAGCATTTGCGATGCCCCAACCTCGTCTATGACATCAATCGCCTTGTCGGGCAATTTCTTGTCCGCCATATAGCGAGACGATAACTCAACCGCCACCTTGATAGCGTCATTCGTATATTTTAACCCGTGAAAATCTTCAAAATATGGCTTTAGACCCTGCAATATCTTTATCGTATCCGTCAATGATGGCTCATTGACATCTATCTTTTGGAACCGCCGCGCTAAGGCTCTGTCTTTTTCAAAATGACGGCGAAACTCCTTATAAGTCGTTGAGCCCATGCAACGCATACTGCCATTCTGCAAAGCAGGTTTTAGCAAATTAGACGCATCCATCGCGCCACCCGATGTTGCCCCCGCCCCGATTATCGTATGAATTTCATCTATAAATAAAATCGCCTCTGGCATTTCCTCAAGGCGCGAAACAACCTTTTTCAGACGCTCCTCAAAGTCGCCCCGATACCGCGTGCCCGCCAACAACGCCCCCATATCCAACGAATAAATAACATTACCACGCAAAACATCCGGCACATCATCCTCTATTATTTTACGCGCCAAACCCTCTGCTATTGCGGTTTTGCCAACACCCGGCTCCCCCACCAGCAACGGATTATTCTTGTTGCGGCGACACAATATCTGTATCGCACGAGAAACCTCCCCCTCCCGACCGATAAGAGGATCAACCTTGCCATTGCGCGCCTTGATATTTAAATTAACACAATATGCCGCCAGCGCATCATCGCCGCTATCCTCATCCTCTTGCATTTCGTCATCGGCATCAGAGGGAGGCGCAGAATCCCCAAATTTCTTTACCCCATGTGAAATGTAATTAACCGCATCATAACGCGTCATACCCTGCTCTTGTAAAAAATATGTCGCATAACTTTCGCGCTCCGCAAATAATGCCACCAAAACATTCGCCCCCGTAACCTCATCACGACCCGAAGACTGCACATGGATTAACGCACGTTGAATCACACGATGAAACCCTGTTGTCGGCACAATCGCTTCCGCCACATTCTCTCCCTGTAAATAAGAAAACTCCCCCGTCATGTAGTCCTTTAACTGCTGAGATAGTTTGCCAACATCAACACCACACGCCTCCATAACGATAGTCGCTTCTGGGTCTGAGGTCAGCGCCAATAGTAAATGCTCTAGCGTCACGAACTCATGCCCCGCCGATTGCGCTAGCTCCACCGCACGTTGTAGGTCTTTATCCAACTCTTTTGATAGTGATGCCATCTAGTCCTTCT
Source organism: Alphaproteobacteria bacterium (assembly GCA_015163825.1). Classification (GTDB taxonomy): domain Bacteria; phylum Pseudomonadota; class Alphaproteobacteria; order RS24; family RS24; genus JAAOIL01. The sequence continues at coordinate 1,381 of JAAOIL010000114.1, forward strand.
CCATCGTGCATTGTAAGGGGTGATCACTCTGACGCGCAATATCCATAACCTGCATAACCTTCGTCTCCGCCACCTCGTAAGTGAAAACACCGCAAACGCCAACGCCATTTTGATGCACATGCAACATTATCTTTGTCGCATCATCTCCCGTTTTAGAGAAAAATCTCTGCAAAATATGGATAACAAACTCCATAGGGGTATAGTCATCGTTCAGCAGAAGCACCTTATACATAGACGGCTTTTTCGTTTTCTCGCGCACCAATGTCGCAACACCAATATCGTCGCCAGTGTTGTCGTCATTGCGCTTATCGGTATCCTTCTCGCTCATAGCCCCATTTTGCCCTATTTTGGTGGTAATAACAAGCCACCACCCTAGCCTTTCCTATAGAATCTATATAAGATAGAAAAATGATATTACAAGGCAAAAAAATAATTCTAACGGGAGCGGCGGGAGGAATAGGGCAAGCCATCGCCATCGCTGCCGCAAAGGCAGGCGCAAGCCTCGCTTTGTGTGAGCGCACCCCCGCCCTCGCCGCACAAGCCATCAATGCTATACCAAAAGCAAGTGCTCATAGCACCCACAACGGCGACCTTACCGATGCCGAAGCCATCACCGCTATGATAGCTGCCGCCGCAGATGCTTTAGGTGGATTAGATGGCGTGGTTAATAATGCTGCCACCCTCGCCCCCGATGATGCCTCTGCCATAGATACCCCTCTGCAAGCATGGCAAGATACGCTCGCCGTTAATCTGACGGGCACTTTTCTTATCTGCCAGCAAAGCCTTCCGCATCTTGTGAAGGCAAAGGGCGGGAGCATTGTCAATATGTCCTCTGTCGTTGCCCATCGTGGTTCGGCGATTGCACAGATTGCCTACACCGCCAGCAAAGGCGGCGTG
>JAAOIL010000115.1 GCA_015163825.1 Alphaproteobacteria bacterium
GTATTACCACGCGGGGGGATTATAATGTTGAAAGTCAGGCGATGAATATCGGTGGGTCGCTCATTCCCTTTTATCGTATTAACTCTGCCTTTGGTAAGGTGCCGCTATTGGGGCGGTTAGTGGGCGATAATGGTTTGGTCGGTTTCTCTTATCAAATCACGGGCAATGCCAGAGACCCCGATGTCAATGTTAATCCGCTATCGGGGCTGGCGTTAGGGCGATTGCGTGAAGTGATAGATAATGATGCCGATTTGCTTCCCTCTGGCACGCCTATTAATTAATTAAAGCGCACGAGTATATGTTTTTTCTTACCCGCCGATAATTTAATTAACCCATCAATAATATCATCTTTTGTTATGCGTCTTTGTGGGTCGGTTTCTGGTTTGTCGTTAATGCGGACACCACCATTTTTCATAAGTTTTCTGACTTCACTATTTGAGGCGGCGAGGGCGGCAGCCACAAAAATATCCAACACACCTAAACCTTTTTCTAAATCCTTTTTGGATAAAGTGATAGAGGGTAAATCTTGGGCGACACCACCTGCCTCAAATGTTTCTAGGGCGGTGGCGGCGGCTTTTTTGGCGTTGGCTCTGCCATGACAAAGGGCGGTAGCCTCTGTCGCTAGTTTCTTTTTCGCCTCGTTTAAGTCTGCGCCTTCTAGGGCTTCTAGGGCTTCTATCTCACTCACGGCAAGTTCCGTGAAGAGGCGCAAGAACTTACCGACATCGGCATCTTCTGTATTGCGCCAGAACTGCCAATAATCATAAGGCGATAACATATCGGCATTTAACCAAACCGCACCCGCCGCCGTCTTACCCATTTTTGCGCCGGAAGATGTCGTCAGCAAATGTGTCGTTAAGCCGTAAAGGGCGGCGGCATCTTTGCGCCTAGCCAGTTCTATACCATTGACGATATTGCCCCATTGGTCGGAACCGCCCATTTGCAAAACACACTCATAACGCCTGTGTAGTTCTACAAAATCATAGGCTTGTAAAATCATATAATTGAATTCCAAGAAACTGAGTGGTTGTTCTCTATCAAGGCGTAGTTTCACACTCTCAAAACTCAACATACGATTGACAGAAAAATGTTTGCCATAATCACGCAAGAACTCAATATAGTTTAGCCCTGTTAGCCATTCCTCATTATCTATCATAATCGCCCCTGTTTTGGGGTCGTCAAAATCTAGGAAACGTTCAAAGGTGGCACGAATACCCTGCTTGTTTATTTCTATCTGATTGGCATCAAGCATAAGGCGACTTTTATCTGTGCCAGAGGGATCGCCTATTTTTGTCGTGCCACCCCCGATGACAATCAAGGGGCGATGGCCGCAAGCCTGCAAATGCCGCATCATCATAATGGAAATAAGACTGCCAACATGCAAAGAAGCGGCAGTGCAATCATAACCAATATAAGCGGTTATCGTGCCGTCTCGCATTTTGGCATCTAGGGCGCTATCATCAGTGCATTGCGCTAGGTAGCCTCGCTCTGCCATAATAGATAGAAATGGTGATTCATAATTCATAAGAAAAATCAGATAAGCAAAACTACACAGAAGGTCAAGGTATAAGGTGATGAAAAAGATATTAGGGCTGATGTCAGGCACCTCGCTAGACGGCATAGATATGGCGCTGTTGGAAACCGATGGCGCTACCCATATAGAATATGGGGCGGTGGCATCTGTGGCTTATACGGCACAAATGCGCGGCGTGTTGCGCCAAACCCTAGATGAGGCGAGGGCACTTTCGCCTGCGGAATTAGCCGTACAAGATTTTTCCACCGCCGAGGCATTGATTACCGATGCGCATATTTCTGCGGTGCAAGATTTTTGTGCCGAACACGGCAAGCCCGACCTTTTAGGCTTTCACGGACAAACGATAGCCCATGCCCCCAAAGATAATATAACGATACAATTGGGTGATGCGGCACGGCTCGCCAAAACCTGTGCCATTGATGTTGTCGCCGATTTTCGCAAAGATGATGTGGCAGCAGGGGGGGAAGGCGCACCACTGGCACCATTATTCCATGCGGCACTTATTGATGAAGGGGTTGATAAAAACAATCTCACTTTACCTGTGATTGTTGTCAATATCGGGGGTGTTGCCAATCTCACTTTTTATGATGGCGAAAATATCGTGGCATTTGATACGGGCACAGGCAACGCTTTGCTAGATGATTGGATTGCCAGCCATACCAGCGAAATCTATGACAAAGATGGCGCAACAGCAGCACAAGGCACAGCAGATATGGCACAGGTTGCACAATGGTTAGAGAATGCCTATTTCGCAAAGCCCTATCCTAAATCGCTTGATAGATTAAATTTCACGCATAATCTGTCATCATCGCTAAAAGATGGGGCGGCGACCCTGACGGCATTTACAGCACAAGCGATTGCTTTAGGTATAAAACAATGCCCGCGCGCCCCCGAAGCGGTAATTCTATGTGGAGGTGGTCGCCATAATCAAACGCTCGTTAAAATGTTGGCAGAGGCGCTCGGCTTTGCCCCGACATTATGCGAAGCTATTAATTGGAATGGTGATGCCCTAGAAGCACAAGCCTTTGCGTGGTTAGCAATGCGCACGATACGGGGTTTGCCGATAAGTCTGCCAAGCACAACAGGCGTGGCGGCACCGCAAACAGGGGGCAGATTATTTCGCTGCCGCTCCTAATGCTTTCGCCTCGTCAATTTCTGGTATCCGTTGATTGAGATAGGTTTTGATAGATTTATCTAATGTGGCTTCTTTATCATCGTAAAAATGATTTGCGCCCCGCAACATTTTTCCTTCTATGGCTATTCCTCTTTGCTCTTGCAGTCGCCCGATAAGGCTGGCGACATCTGCTTTCGGCACAATCTTATCTTGGTCGCCATAGGTTATCAGCCCCGACGTTGGGCACGGCGCGAGAAATCCAAAATCGTAAAGATTGGCAGGGGGCGAGACCGATATAAAACCGGAAATCTCCGGACGGCGCATAAGCAATTGCATACCAATCCACGCCCCGAAACTATAGCCCGCCACCCAGCATTGGCTGACATCACCTGTTAAGGCTTCCAACCAATCAAGAGCGGCTGCGGCATCGGATAGTTCGCCTATGCCCTCATCAAAGGCACCCTGACTACGCCCGACACCCCGAAAGTTAAAGCGCAAAACAGAAAACCCCCTATCCGCAAAATGATGATAAAGCCGATACACAATCGGGTTGTTCATCGTTCCGCCTAATTGGGGCATGGGGTGCAGTATCATAGCAATCGGGGAACCTGCTTCTGCTTGCACATAACGTCCCTCCAGTCTGCCGTCTGGTCCGCTGAAAATAATTTCTGGCATTGGTATTATCGCACTTTCTAATCTTGACTTATTTAGTCGGGATTGGTATATTTACCGTGAATAAACACCCTAACAAAACCCGACTATAAAATGCAAGATTTTTCTATAAAAGGCAAAGGATACAATAACTTATGAAGTTATCAACTAGGGGACGCTATGCCGTAATGGCTATGGCAGATATGGCGCAGCAGGTTTCTGCGGGGGCGCCGTCGCCTCTGCGACTGGGGGCGATTGCCACACGCCAAGAGATTTCGCTTGCTTATCTGGAGCAGATATTTAGCGATTTGCGCCGCCATGGGCTGGTGCAAAGCACACGCGGGGCACATGGTGGCTATAGCCTCGCCAAAGACGCTACTGAAATAAATGTGAGCGATATCGTCCTTGCCGTTGATGAGCCACTAGATGTCACACGTTGTCGCCAATCGGGGGCGTGTATGAGCAACCATGTGCGCTGCCTAACACACGATTTATGGGATAATCTTGGTCGTCAAATAGAGACATATTTGCAATCTGTATCCCTCGCCGATGTTATCGCTGGCGATAAAGTAGAGCCAAAAATAGGGGGAGAGCATAATGCGCACCTATCTTGATTATAATGCGACCGCGCCTATTCATCCGCAAGCACGAGCGGCGATGCACGAAGCCTTGTCGTTTCATAATGCCTCTGCCATTTACGAAGAAGGACGCATGGCGCGTGCCGCCATAGAAATCGCCCGCCATAAAATAATAGATTTATGCAAGGGCGATAAAACCAGCGATGTCGTTTTCACTTCGGGGGGAACGGAAGCGTGTAATCTGGCTTTCGGATTACATAAAGAGGAAAACCCCCCATCATATAAGATGACACGAATAATTGTTGGAGCAACAGAACACGTCGCTGTTTTACAAACGGCAAAAGCGCAATCCACACCGCCTGAGATTTTACCCGTCACCAGTTCTGGTATAAGTGCTGGCATTATTGATAAAGGTGCGCTGGCGAAAATGCTAGAAGATGACCCGACCCCTGCATTGGTGTGTGTGCAAGCGGCGAATAATGAAACAGGTATTATCCAGCCCATAGCGGAGATTGCAGAACTCGTGCACTCCCATAATGGATTGCTCTTTTGTGATGGGGTGCAAGCGGCGGGTAAAATAGAGATAGATATTGCGACGTGGGGGTGTGATGCGCTGGCACTATCTGCCCATAAAATAGGTGGTGCAATGGGGGTTGGGGCGCTTGTTATGCGTAAGGGCTTGCGTGTTGCGCCCCATATCATAGGCGGCGGACAAGAGTTAGGGCTTCGGGCGGGCACAGAAAATGTTGCGGGTATTGTCGCTTTTGGTGTCGCCTTTGGTGTTGCGGCACAACAATATCCTCACCAAAAATGGCGTGATGATATGGAAGCGTCATTGCGGGAAATGGCACCACACATCACCATATTCGGTGCCGATGTGCCGCGTCTGCCAAATACAACTTGTTTTTCATTGGGGGGAATGACGGCAGAAACTTTATTGATGAAATTAGATCTTGCAGGTGTGGCGATAAGTTCGGGGGCGGCGTGTTCCAGTGGCAAGGTAGAACAAAGCCATGTGTTAGCGGCGATGGGGATTGATGCTGCACAATCGGCTTCGGCATTGCGGGTAAGTTTCGGTTGGCAAACACAAGAGGCAGATATTCATCGCTTCCTAGATATATTTCGTTCCTTTATTGAACAACAGAAAGCGGCTTGATATGTCTGAGATAAATGAAGCAA
>JAAOIL010000116.1 GCA_015163825.1 Alphaproteobacteria bacterium
CACGCAAAGATATAGAGGCGGGGGATGTCGTGTTGGGGTTAGCATCTGATGGTATTCACGCCAACGGGTTTTCTCTCGTGCGGCGTTTGGTAGAAGGCATAGCATGGGATGCGCCCGACCCAACAGGCAAATACCCCACCCTTGCCGATGCCTTGCTTGTGCCGACACGGATTTATGTCAAACCCCTTTTGCAAGTATTGCAGCAAACACAAGCGATAAAAGGATTTGTGCATATCACTGGTGGCGGCTTTCAAGAAAACTTGCCTCGTATTTTATCCAAAAATTTAGGCTATAATATTAATCTTGATGCGTGGGAAACCCCTGATATTTTCAAATGGCTGCAAGGCAAAGGCGATATTGAGCGCGATGAAATGCTGCGCACTTTTAATTGCGGTATTGGTATGGTGGCGATTGTAGCCGCTACCCATGCCGATGATGTTGCGGCTCTGCTAACCACACAAGGGGAGCGGGTCTTTACGATAGGGCATATCACCGATACGCCGTCCTCATCCTCACCCCCTTCCCAAGTCGTGCAGTTTGAAGGAGATTTTTAGGGTTTTACGCTTTTGAGGGGTGTGGTATAGTTTCTGTATGGATGAAGTGATTCCAAAATCGGATTTGTCTATTGATTACGACTTCAATCAACATAGACAAAAACAGGAGCGTAAAAATGGCTTTTTGGGGCAACCTTTAGGGCAGAGTTTTGATATAGACCCTGTTAGAATCGCCATACTTTTTTCGGGGCGTGGTAGTAATATGCGGGCTTTGGCACAAAGCATTGCTGATGATATTTTGGGAGCCGAACTTGCCCTAACTTTGTGCAATCGCCCTGATGCGGCGGGAATTGATTATGCAAAAACGCTTGATGTGCCATGTGCGGTGATTGACCATACACACTATAAAACACGCACGGCATTTGAAGATGAAATGCAAAGCCATTTAGAAAAAGAAAAGATTGATCTTATTTGTGCGGCGGGATTTATGCGTTTGCTGACCCCTGCTTTTGTGGAACATTGGCAAGACCGCCTATTGAATATCCACCCTTCTTTATTACCGCACCATAAGGGGCTGAATACACATGAGGCTGTGCTGGCGGCTGGCGATGCCCAACACGGATGCACGGTGCATTATATGCGCCCCGCAATGGATGACGGCCCGCACCTTGTGCAAAAATCTTTATGGGTTAAAGGCGATGACACTGCCGATAGTTTGGCGGCGCGGGTGTTAGAACTAGAACATATTGCTTATCGTGAAGCATTGCCGCAAGCGATTGATCATATCCGTTTTGGTAAAGAGCAAATGGGTTATGCCCCAATTGATAATGGTGATAATGGCGATAATGGCGATAGCCCCGCCTATATAGGCTTAGCAGAACGACAACCCAAAAAATAAATTATCTCCCAAATTTATCCAACAAGTTCGGCATCGGTGAAGAAAAAACGTATTTCCTCTGCTGCCGTTTCAGCTGCGTCTGAGCCGTGCACGGAATTCGCCTCAATGCTTTCGGCAAAGTCTTTGCGTATTGTGCCCGCTTCGGCATCGGCGGGGTTGGTTGCCCCCATAATTTCACGATTTTTAGCAACGGCATCTTCACCCTCTAGCACTTGCACAACGACAGGACCCGATGTCATAAACGCCACCAAATCGGCAAAGAAAGGGCGTTCACTATGAACACCATAAAACCCTTCCGCTTGCTCTTGCGTTAGCTGAATACGTTTGCTGGCTATCACCCGCAGACCATTGCTCTCAAACCTATCAATGATTTTGCCGGTCAGATTACGCTTCGTGGCATCTGGTTTAATAATTGAAAATGTGCGTTGTGTTGCCATAACAGCCTCCTCTAATGTGCGTTGTTCGTTTGCCTTATAAGCAAAAGCACAAGCAGGGGCAAGTATCTTATTC